>DASPIL010000103.1 GCA_035629175.1 Verrucomicrobiia bacterium
GCCTGCGAGACGGGCGTCGAGAACCAGGGCGTCAGAAACTTTGACTGGTTGACTCATAGGTAAACGGTAGCAAAACGCTACCGACCTGTCAAAAGACCAACAGTCCCTTGAAGATGGTCGCCGTCTCCGGCCCGCCCGCCATGGCGACATCAGCGACGGTGGGTGCCGCCCCGGAACACGACGAGCTTATGGAACTCATCTGAACGCTACCCGACTGCGGTCCTGCGGACGGCCGCTAAATTGGAGCCCTCACTCGGAGTTGCGCCCGCCCACGCTCAAGTACGACGGAGCGGGCCGAGTTGAATTCGCTTTCCGAGCGAATGCATCGCTGCCAACGCTTTGAGGCAATTGAAAATGGTCCGCGTGCCGGGTAATGCTTCCGGGCTCGGCACTCATCTTGTGCGAATCGCTTTATAAGACGGACGGTTCTCTTCGAACAGAAGGCAGGCACTCGTTAGCACCGAGGCCCGGCACGCTTGACCGGCGGGCATTCGAAAGTGGTCCGTGTGACAGGATTGCATCTGCACTCTCGAAGGTTTGGATTTCGCGCCTCTGCATTGGGCTACACGCGGCAAGAGGAAATCGGACCGAAATTCATGGAATCGCCAAGCGATCTGTCACAACCTCATCCGAGAACGGTCTAAACACTCATGGGAACCGCAGAATCCCAATCGGACGATTATCTTGTCGCCAAAGCGATGGCCGGCGGTTTGGATGAATTGGATGCGCTTGTGCGCAGACACCAATCCTGGGTTTTCAACCTCGCCCTGCGGATGTGCTGGCGGCGCGAAGTGGCGGAAGATGCGACTCAGGAAATTTTCACCAAAGCGGTGACCCGGCTGAATACGTTTTCCGGGAAAAGCGCCTTCCGCACCTGGTTGTATCGCGTGGCGGTCAACCACCTCCTGAACGTCCGCAAATCCGAGATGGAGGAAAAAGCGATGACGTTCACCGACATGGGCGCTTCTCTCGACGGCGTGCCAGACCAGGAATTGCCCGACTCGGGCGCCTCGCCCGTCGAGACTGCACTCTTCGTGGAAGAAGCCAAGCTCGGCTGCGTTACCGCGATGCTGATGTGTCTTGATCGCCGTCAACGGCTCGCCTTCATCCTGGGCGAGGTGTTTGGGGAGACCAGCAAAGCGGCGGCAGATGCCATGGAAGTCACTCCCGAGAACTTTCGTCAGTTATTGTCTCGCGCGCGGCACGATCTCTACCAATTCATGAACAACAAGTGCGGCCTGGTCAACCAGTCCAATCCTTGTCGGTGCGCACGCAAGGCCACCGGTTTCATGCGCAACGGCTGGCTCGATCCCAACCACAGGCATTTTTCCAAAGACCGGATCGCCGCAATCAAGGACGTTGCGCCCGACCACTTGCACGAACTTCAAGACCTCGACCGGCAACACGCTGAACTCTACCGGCTGCAGCCGTTTCTGGCCGGCCCGCACCTGGCGAATCGATTGCGGGAAATCCTGCTGCAATCCGGCTTCGCGAAGTACTGAAAAATCTTCGGCGGAACTGTCACAGTGGCTTTTCGCGGAGGTCTAATTCATTGAAGCCCAAAAAGGGCGAAAGTGAACCAGATCAAAATGAATACCGAAATCATCGCCAAAACAGCCCGTGCAACCCTCGACGGCAGCATCTCATTTCCCGAAGTCGTCAGCCGACTAATGACTGCCGGCGTCGAGTATTACCACGTGGATTACGTAACCCTGTGCAAGACGTTTTACATCGCCAATGACTCCACAGTAGTGACGCCGATCAATTTCGAAGGTTTGCCTCCCGTAGCTGCCGAGTTCGATTCCGCTGCCCTTCGCGCTGACATTCTGGACAGCCAGCGGAACGGGCAGAAATACCGTGATTTCACCCGGCGCGCGATGGAGGCCGGCGTCCAAGGCTACTTTGCGTTCCTCCGCGGAAAACGGGTGACCTACTTTGGCCGCCAGGGCGATCAACACACGGAATGGTTTCCTGGCGCGGCTCCGCGATGAACGTTGCGCGCCGGAGAAAAAATTCCTTCCGGCTTGTGCGGATGCCTTGACGGCGAAAGTTGGTGCCCGCGTCCGGATTTGCATCGGCCTGGCGTGTGAAGGATTCGCACCTTCAACCTTCCCGTTCTGAGCGGGACGCCTTGTCTGTTGGCGCTAACGCGCCATTCAAAGTGGTGCATCCGGCAGGAGGTGGCTTCCCAAGCCCTGCAATATTGGGCCCCAATGGAATAGTTCGCTGTCGCGGAACTGCGCGTGGCTCGCCTCCTCGGGATCTGCTTCGGAAAAGGAATCAACATCCTGGATGAAGAAGTTCAAATCCACATGGATCGCTTCATGGAATTGAATCGCTTTGGAAACCAATGGGAATGCTCACGGTGGAAGTGGCGAAACACCAGCATCTGCGGGGTAATTTCACTCTTTCGACGTTTTTCCATTCTCACATTTATTTTCATTCCGGTGACGAGTTCGCAGCGGGTTTGAGAAAAACGCGCAATTTGTTGCCCTTTTGAGAGAGTGGAGCGGGTGAAGGGAATCGAACCCTCGTCTCAGCCTTGGGAAGGCCACATTCTACCATTGAACCACACCCGCGCTCACAACCTGTTTTCGTTTAGCAGATGGCCACAGCTCATGCAATCGCCGTTTTTTTCTTTTACCACCGAGGGCGCGATAAGCCGGCGATACAGCAGGTTTCGAAACCTGCGCTGCACATTCCTGCGGAAAACGTCACAGCCGCTTTCGCTGCATTGGGAACAACTTGCCAAAAGGTTGTGAGCATCTGTTTCTTGAGACCGCGTCGATCCGCGGTATGATCATCCCGATTATTGCCAGGCTATGACACTTGAAATCTTCAGCTCCTCCTGGGTCGTTTTTTACGACTGGTCCGAATGCGCCTATGACGTGATCACCGGTTCAGAATGGCTGAAGCGCGATCGTGAGCATTGGCTGCATCAACACATGCCAACGCGGGTGATGCTCGACATCGCCGAAAGCGAGGCCGACGCCCAGCAGCGATTGAAGGATCTTGCGCGGCTTCGAACCCTTCAGGCGATCCATGAATCCTGATAATGAGCCCACTGGGTCGCGTGAAATAATTGCCCTGCGGATTCGCCAACGCTGAAGCGGCGCGAGCGCCGCGCTTCTCCGGCCCCAAGCAGCAGTTGATCGCGCGCTTGCGAAACGGATCGAAATCCGAAACGTTGCAGCGGACGCACTCTGGCATTTCGGACCGACGGCCGCAGGCGACGCGATCCGCATGAACATACCCGATGAACTGAAGCGCCTGTTGGGCAAAGTCCCGGCATTGGCTCGCGCTTATCTCGTGGGCGGGTTTGTAAGAGATGCGTTGCTCGGAATTCCGCACCACGATTTTGATATCGAGGTCTATGGCGTTGATTATGAAAGCCTGGCACGGGAATTGGCCGCTCATGGGCGCGTGGATCGGGTCGGCAAATCGTTCGGGGTGGTGAAGTTTGCGGGGCGAAACGGCGCGCAATGGGACTTCAGTGTGCCGCGGCGGGATTCAAAAACATCCGCGGGACACAAGGGGTTTCAGATCGAATTCGATCCGAACATTGAACCGCGCGAAGCCGCCAGGCGCCGGGATTTCACGATCAACGCGCTGATGTTTGATCCGCGTACGGGGGAATATCTCGATTTCTTTGGTGGACGCGATGATCTGCAGCGGCGGGTGCTTCGCCACACAAGCGCGGCGTTCGTGGAGGATCCATTGCGTGTGCTTCGCGGAATGCAATTTGCCGCGCGTTTCGACCTTGAGCCCGCGGGTGACACCATCGAGTTGTGTCGTTCCATCGTCCATACGTTTCCTGAGCTTGCGGTCGAACGGGTCGGCGCGGAGTGGTTTAAGTGGGCGGAGTTGAGCAAGCGTCCATCTGCCGGGCTGCGGTTCCTGAAGGAGACGGGCTGGTTGCAGCATTTCCCGGAAATCGCCGCGCTGGATGGGACCCCGCAGGATCCTGAATGGCATCCGGAAGGGGATGTGTTCACGCACGTGTGCCATTGTTGCGACGCGTTGGCGGAATTGCTGGAACGCCAGCCGCTGGATTCCACCGCGCGTCAGGTGCTGATGTTTGCCGTCCTCGCGCATGACTTCGCCAAGCCGCAGACAACTCACACAGCCGAGCGCGAGGGGCGCCTCCGCATTGTTTCCCCTGGGCACGAGGAACAGGGAGGCCCGCTCGCGGAATCTTTCCTGACGCGGATCAATGCACCCAATGAATTGAAAGAGCGGGTGGTGCCACTCGTTACGCATCATCTCGCGCATCTTCAAACGGCGACGGATCGGTCGGTTCGCAGGCTCGCGAATCATCTCAAACCCGCCACCATTGAGGAACTTTGCCTCGTGATGACGGCGGATCATTTTGGCCGTCCTCCCAAGCCGCGGGTGCTGCACGAGGGGATTACCGCGCTGCGGAACAAGGCACACGCACTGCGCCTGCAGGAATCCGCGCCGAAGCCGATTCTGCAGGGCCGTCATCTGATCGCGCGCGGGATGCAGCCGGGACGGCAGTTCGGCACCCTGCTGGACGCCGCGTTCGAGGCGCAGCTGGAGGGCTGCTTTGCCGACCTGGACGGCGCGTTGAAGTGGCTGGACGAACGCGTGTGATCATCAGCAGCCTTCGTGATAGGGCACTATGCGTTGTCTGCTTCCGTGGAGCTTTTCTTGGACGACACCGTCCATTTCCACCCCCACTTCCAGCCAAGGACTTCAGGAAGATCTTCGCCGTGCTCGCGGATGTAGGCACGATGATCGATCAACCTGTTGTCAATTTCCTGCCGCACATAAGCCGCGCGTGATCCGAGCTGCGGCAGTCGATCGATCACGTCGCGCACGAGGTGAAAGCGATCCAGATCGTTGAGCACGCACATGTCGAATGGCGTCGTCGTGGTGCCTTCCTCCTTGAAACCACGCACGTGGAGATTGCGATGATTTGCGCGGCGATAGGCGAGACGATGGATGAGCCACGGATATCCGTGAAAGGCGAAGATGGTCGGCTTATCGGTCGTGAAGAGCGCGTCGAATTCCTTGTCGCTCAATCCGTGCGGATGCTCGCTCGGCGGCTGCAGCTTCATGAGATCGACGACGTTGATCACGCGAATTTTCAGCTTCGGCAGGTAATGCCGCAGCAGGTCAACAGCCGCAAGGGTTTCCAGAGTGGGAACGTCGCCGCAACATGCCATCACGACATCGGGTTCACTGTTCTGGTCATTGCTCGCCCAATTCCAAATGCTCACGCCAGCAGTGCAATGCTTGATAGCTTCATCCATCGTCAGCCACACAGGCGCGGGTTGTTTGCCCGCGACAATGACGTTCACGTAATCGCGGCTGCGCAGGCAATGATCGGTCACGCTGAGCAGCGTGTTCGCATCGGGCGGCAGGTAAATGCGGATAACGTCGGGCTTCTTGTTCGCAACATGGCCAATGAAACCGGGATCCTGGTGGCTGAATCCGTTGTGATCCTGCCGCCAGACATGCGAGCTGAGGAGGTAGTTCAACGATGCGATGGAACGGCGCCACGGAATTCCATTGCACACCTTCAGCCACTTTGCGTGCTGGTTGAACATGGAATCGATGATGTGAATAAACGCTTCGTAGCAACTGAAGAATCCGTGCCGGCCAGTCAGCAGGTAACCTTCAAGCCAGCCCTGGCATTGATGCTCGCTTAATACTTCCATCACGCGTCCGTCGGGCGAAAGGTGATCGTCTTCGGGCAGTGTTTCTGCAACGTGACAGCGATTGGTAACTTCCAGGACATCCTGCCAGCGGTTTGAATTATTTTCGTCGGGACTGAACAGCCGGAAGTTTTTTGTTTCCAGGTTGAGCTTCATGACATCGCGCAGGAACTTGCCCATGACGCGTGTGGCCTCGGCCGGAGTTCCACCTGGCGAGGAAATCTTCACAGCGTAGTCGCGGAAATCTGACAGCTTCAAATCGCGCAACAACAAGCCGCCGTTTGTGTGCGGATTGTCGCTCATCCGGCGATGGCCTTTTGGGGCAAGCTCCGCAAGTTCAGGAATCAGCCGGCCGTTGTCGTCGAACAATTCGTGAGGCCGATAACTCTTCATCCAATTCTCCAGAACCTTGACGTGGCCTGCTTTTTCCATGTCGCCCATCGGGACCTGGTGCGCGCGCCAATAATCCTCGCACTTCTTGCCATCGATGGCCGCGGGACAGGTCCAGCCTTTAGGCGAGCGCAGAACGATCATTGGCCACGCTGGGCGGCCGTGGAATCCACGCTTCCGCGCCGTTTTCCAGATCGTGTGAATGTCATCGATGACAACGTCGAGAACGGAAGCCATGCGCTTGTGCGTTTGCAGCGGGTCACGGCCCTCCACGAAGTGAGGTGTGTATCCGTAGCCTTCGAGGAGCTTTGTAAGTTCGTCTTCCGGAATGCGCGCGAGGATGCAGGGGTTTGCAATTTTGTATCCATTCAGATGCAGGATTGGCAGAACAGCTCCATCCCGCACGGGATTCAGAAACTTGTTTCCATGCCAGCCTGTTGCAAGCGGGCCCGTTTCGGCTTCGCCGTCGCCAATCACGGTCGCAACGATCAAATCCGGATTATCGAACGCCGCACCGAATGCATGTGACAGCGAGTATCCCAACTCCCCGCCTTCATGAATTGAGCCTGGAGTTTCAGGAGCCACGTGGCTGGGGATGCCGCCGGGAAACGAGAACTGCTTGAAGAGGCGCTTCATGCCGGTTTCGTCCTGCGACACATTGGGATAAACCTCGCTGTAGGTGCCCTCGAGATAGGCGTTCGCCACAATGCCAGGCCCTCCATGCCCTGGGCCCGTGATGTAGATCATGTTGAGGTCGTGCGACCTGATCACGCGGTTCAGATGAACGTAGATGAAGTTCAATCCTGGCGTGGTTCCCCAATGTCCCAGCAGTCGCGGCTTAATGTGCGCCGGCTTCAGCGGCTTCTTCAGGAGCGGATTGTCGTAAAGGTAGATCTGTCCGACCGACAGGTAATTGGCAGCTCGCCAATACGCATCCATCCGCCGCAACTCGTCCTTCGAGCGCCGCTTCGTTCCGTGATTATTGCGTTTCGATTTCATGATAGCTGGCCTCTACCGGCATTCCGAGGACCTCACAAACGCTGCGCGCGATCATCCATTCCTCATCGGTCGGAATCACCCGAATGGTGACACGGCTCGCGTTGCTTGAAATGACAGGTGCGTTTTGTTGATTGCGCGGCAGATCGACTTCCATTCCGAGAAAACCCATGCCCTCACAGATGCGCGCCCGCACTGGATGGGAATTTTCGCCGATACCGCCCGTGAATACGATGGTATCCAAGCCGCCGAGAGCGGCTGCGAGCGCGCCGATCGCTTTCCTGATTGAATAGCAGAAGACTTGAACCGCCTCCGCCGCGCGATGATCCGACGATTCGCGTTCAAGCAATTCGCGCATGTCAGAGCTGGTCTCGGAAATGCCGAGCAACCCGGATTCAGAATTCACCATTTTGTTCCAGCGGCTGGCGCTCATCCGTTCGGTGCGTGACAGAAACCACGGCAAGCCTGGGTCCAGGTCCCCCGACCGGGTGCTCATCGGAACGCCCGCCGCTGGAGTGAATCCCATCGTGGTATCGATTGCCCGTCCATTGTGCACTGCGGCCAGGCTCGCGCCGTTTCCCAGGTGGGCAAGGATCGACCTGCCTTCAG
Organism: Verrucomicrobiia bacterium; assembly: GCA_035629175.1. Classification (NCBI taxonomy): domain Bacteria; kingdom Pseudomonadati; phylum Verrucomicrobiota; class Verrucomicrobiia; species Verrucomicrobiia bacterium. Next base: position 7,677 of record DASPIL010000103.1, read on the forward strand.
CCGCGGCAGGACCCGCAACCCGCCCCAGTTGTTCAACGATGAACGCATAGGAAAGGCCGTGAAACCCATAACGTTGAATTCCGCGATCATGGAATCGGCGGGGTATCGGCAGCATCCGCGCGCGCAATGGGAGATCGCGATGAAACGCCGTATCGAAGCAGGCCACCTGCGGAAGATTTGGATGCCGCGAATGGAAAGCTTCGGTCAGCCGAATCTCGTCGGGTAAATGTTCGGGATCGAACGGTTCGAGGCTCCGAAGTGCCTTGACGAGTTGAGGAGAGATTCGCTGGTGCGCGCGGTATTCAGGACCGCCATGCACCACGCGATGGCCAGCCGCCACCAGGCGGTCCGATGCAATGTTTTCATCGATCCATTGCATCAGAATTTCGACGGCTGCCTTATGATCGGGCGCAGTTACGGACTGCGTCCGCTGCGGTACACCTGGCTGCCGAAGCACCAGTTGGGAGTTGGCCTGGCCGATCCGCTCAATCTTGCCCATCAGCAGGCGCTGCAAATTACCTGCGATGGAAAACGCAGCGAACTTGATGCTTGAGGACCCTCCATTGATGGTCAACAAGCACGGCGATGTGATGCCATTCCCGTTGTGCATTGAAGTGTCGCGCCCTGTTGAACAGTTCCCTACCGCGAATTGGCAAATGTCACAAGGGGGAACCTCGCTTGTGCCGGCGAGAATTGGCAGCTAAGACACGCAGGGTGGCCCTCACGCCGCTTGCGTGTCCCCAAGCGTGACAGTTCGGAATGCGCCCACCCGTGCCCAATCTTTCAGCCTGAACCGGCCTGAAGGCACGCGCTTCTGCGGCAGGAGCGCTCGACTTTGTCAGGCTTTCGAAGAGGCGCGTCGAACGGCCGCGAGCAGGAGTCCGCCGATCCCCATCAAGCTGAGAACGGTCGGCTCAGGAACTTGCACGGTAAAGAATTGTTCGCCTGGAAGAGTGTTCATGTCGATGGCGCCTTCGCCTGTGAAATTGCCAAGACCGTCACCGCCAAGGTTTCCTTGCGGCGCGGCCAGTCCGCCCAGGAACTGGTTCGACCAAAAATCGTGGCCGCCGCCATTCTGCCCAACCATGATGCGAATGTCGCCAGTCGCTCCGAGGTCCGACAGCGCGATTGAAAGCTCCAAGCCCGTCATCACGGCGAGAGCCGCAGCCTGGTCTGCAGCGCCAGTGCCGCCGGTGACACCCGCGACGTTGCTGCCATCGTATCCGACTTCGATCGGGGACCCGTTGATGGATGTATGTCAACTACCTGCCCATCCAGCGGAAAATTCCGTGCCGCCGGATGTAATCCTGGTATTCGACGTAAGCGGGATCCTGGCTGAGGTGAGCCTCCTCCGTTCTGGCGCGAACCCAGTAAATCCAATTCACAAGCAGGAGCAGAACGGTTCGACGAATGGAATCCGCCACAGAGCTCGACACAATGAACGGCACGAAGGTCATCCAATACGCCAGGTTCTTCGCAATATACGCCGGGTGTTTGGTCCAACGGTAAGGTCCGTTCGTAATGATTCCCCGATGCGTGAGGTTGGAGAAGCGGCAGCCGAACACGATGGTTGCCCAAAGATAAATTCCGTAGAGCAGGATGATCGCCGCGCCCCACACGCAATAAATCGTTGGATGATTCTGCAGCCACGGTCCCCAGGCGAAATTGCTCGAGTAATCGAAATAGAGGCGGCCCAGCAGTGACCAGAATGGCTGGTAACAGGCGAGCGCCGCCAGCCAGCCTGCGGCCGTGGGTTCCGCCCAACGCAGGTGTGTGTCGCAAATCCGCAACGACAAAAGATATCCGACGCAACCGAGCGCGACGTCGGCCAGGAAGATGTAGAAATAGCTGAACTCAAAGAAGGTGCGGAAGTTTTTGACGGTCGAAAAGTCGTAATTGATGAATCCGCGGAGGTCCGTCACGAGATAGGTGAACATCAGCGCCATGAAGAAGATCTTCACCAGCCATCCGAGCGCGTGTTGTCGAAGAACTTTGAAATCCACCTTTCGGAACTGAAATTTAGCCAGTAGACCCGCGTGGTAATAACCGTCCTCCGGTTCTGCCTGGTGGCTGTCGACCAGGTAGAAATAGGGGATCGCAAGTCCGATCCACCACGGCAGGATCTTTCGCATGAGTTCCCAGAACGGATTGTAAAACTCGCCATGGTATTCGGGGAACAGTCCGTACAGCGCGGCGCCCGCGCTCAGTGAAGCGAGCAAGCCGAGAAACTTTGTGAACACCCGGTTCCATGAAGGTGATCGGTTATTCCAATCGATGCCTGTCGACGCGCGGCGATGCACCTTGAGGAGAAGGAGATCGGGCAGGAAATTTGCCAGTGCAACGGCGCCCATGCAGATCATGGCGGCATTGACCGTGTTCTGAATCTTCATCCAACGAACGAACCAGAGGGAAACCACCAATGCGGCAAAGCCAGCGAGTACGATCCATGTGTTTGTGGCCGACGCAGGCGGAACGTTGGATGCGGATGAGGGCGTGACGGAGGCAGTGCCTGCCGCTGAAGATGGCTTTTTCTTGTGAGCCGCCGCCGGTTTCATTCGCGGCCATGTTGGACAAGACTCGCCGATCGGGCAAACGGGATCGCACCGGCTCACGGCGATCGGGTTCGCCTCGCCGCTGTTTTCGATGCTGTTGACAACGCAAAGCGTGAGATGTTGACTCATCCGGACCGCGACGATGAAACGCCGCCGTGGCTCTTCTCCGCATGAAAAATCTGGTTACAGCTGCCGTGTTCGCCGTCCTGCTCGCATGGACAACAGGTTGTGCGCGCATCGACTCTGTCTGGTCGGGCAAGACTCTCGATGGGGTCGCAACAGTGGCCCAGTCGAACACTGTTCCAACAGGTGTAACGACCCTCGAAGTCGAAAATAAGTTTGGTGCTTTACATGTGGTTGGAGTGGATTCCGATGCCCGATGGACCTGGACACTTGCGGCTCGCGCGGAAACCGACGTCCTTGCAGGTGAGGCGGCGGCCATGGCGGCATGCACTGCCGTTCAGGACGGAAACCGATTTAAGCTGCAGGTTGCGCTGCCGCCGCAAACTTCGGCTCGCAGCTATCGATCCGATCTGGTGGTGCATGTGCCGCGCGCCGTCAATGTGGTGGCGCGCAATGGTTTTGGGGAGACGCTGGTCAGCGGCGTGAACGGGAAAGTAGACACGTCGTCGGCTCATGGACGCATGACACTGGAAAATATAGGAGGCGAAGTTCGTGCGCGAAATTCATTCGGGACCCTGGGTGTCACGGATGCTGGCCCGGCCAATCTGTCCAACAGTCACGGCGACTTGAGGGCCGCACGCATCAAAGGCCGGCTCGACGCCGAGAGCAGCTTCGGCACGATTGAAGTGTCTGACGTCGACGGAGAGGTCAAATTGCGGAACCAGCATGGACGCCTTGATGTTCACGACGTCCAGGGCGGCGCTGATTTGCGTACCACTTTTGGATCGCTGAACGTGACGAGAATTGCCGGAGACACCTTGTTGAACAACCACCACGGGAGCGTGGATGCAACCGACATAACAGGATCAGTCACCGCGACCACCTCATTCTCGAGGCTGAACATCGCAGGAAGTGGCGCGAGTTATGTCTGTCGAAATCAGCACGGCTCCATTCAATTGAACGCAGCATCACCTGGTGTGACCAACGTGGATGTGGAGACGAGCTTCGGTTCGATCGACGTCCGTCTGCGAAAGGAACTCAAGCCAGTGGTGGTGGCTCGCACCAGCTTTGGGGAAGTGGAGTCTGATTTTCCGGTGATGCTGAAGCCTCGTGGCGCGGATGCGTTTGAACACGCTGATTCCACGGCCGCTCGTGTGTCGCTCGGAAACAGACATGGCAGCATCAAGCTTTTGAAGGAGTGAGGTTTTGATAGGCCTTTGATGAAATCATTCGCCCCACTTTTCGTCTTCCTTTCAATCCTCACGATTCTTGGCGCGTTCGCTGCCACGAATGAGGGGAGAATCGATGAGCGGCGTCCCAATCACGACTTTGCATTCGGCGCCGACCTCTCTTTCCTGAAGCAGACGGAGGATCCGGGGCGTGTGTTCAAGGACGGGTTGCGTCGCTCTTTACGGTTGGTCGTGAATTTGATTTGAGGTAAGTTCGCCGCATCCGGCATGGCCCACCGACTGGACGATTCGTTGCATGTAGTCGACTGTGGGCATGTCACCCGAACCTGGTTTGAACATGACCTTCCGTTATCCCGCCATCCTGGTCGCCCTGACGTCCTGCATATCGCTTTTTGCCCAGATGGGCACCATCGTCATCAACGAAATCAACTACGCACCCAACGGGGATGGGAATCCTGCTGAATTCATCGAGCTCTACAATCCCGGAACAAACAGTGTCGACTTGTCAGGCTGGCGTTTCGATTCAGGTATCACCTACACGTTCCCTGCCGGATCGTTGATCAGCTCGAATGGGTTTGTTGTGATTTCCGGAGATCCCGCGCGGTTCGCTGCGCGATGGGGATTCACTCCGCTGGGACCCTGGAGCGGGAGGCTTGCGAATGAGGGCGAGCAGGTGCGGTTGCGTGATGCTGGAAATGGCACGTTGGACAGCGTGACGTACGGAATTGGGTTCCCGTGGCCGACGGCCGCCAGGAAAGGATCGTCCATGGAGTTGATTCACCCGCTCTTGAATAACGCGCTTCCCGGATCTTGGCGCTCGTCAGGACAGGCTTCGAGCGCAGCTGAACCGCAGTCCTATATTCCGGCGAATGATGTTTCGTGGCGGTATCGAAAGGGAACGAGCGAAGCTTCGTCTCCGATTTCTTCCTGGCGCGAACTGGGTTTCGTCGAGAATGCCACCTGGGCAACCGGCCGAACATCCATCGGTTATGGCGATTCCGATGACCACACAATCCTCAGCGACATGCGAAACGGATACCGCAGTTTGTTTCTGCGCCGCGTTTTCGTGATCGAAGAAGGTCAGATTCCGGCAGCACTAAAGCTCAAGGCGCGAGTGGATGATGGCTGCATCGTCTGGATCAATGGAACCGAGGTGGCGCGGTTCCACGTCTCTCCGGGCCTTGTTCCCACGTTCGATTCAGAGGCCGACAACCACGATGCTGATGTGGTTGCCTTCGAGGAGACCAACCTGCTGAACGCAGCGGCGTTCCTGAATGCCGGGTCGAACATTGTCGCAGTTCAAGCATTCAACTCCTCAATTGGCAGCACGGATTTTTCCATCGACGTCGCCCTCGAAGAATGGGTGGGCGACGCGAGCACGGCCCCCACACCCGGCCTCGTGAATTCCTGCTTTTCGAGCAACGCTCCACCATCGATCGACCAGGTCGAGCACTCACCCGCGCAACCGGCGAGCGGGGAGGAAGTGATTGTTACAGCATGGATCAGTGACCCCGACGGCGTTGCCTCGGCCACGCTCAGGTACCAGGCTGTTAATCCTGGCAGCTACCTGCGAAAGACGGATCCGAGTTACAGCACGTCATGGCTAAGCGTTGCCATGAATGATGCTGGCGCGGACGGCGATGTTGTTGCGGGGGACATGATTTTTACGGGCAGAATTCCCGCGGTGACACAAACCAATCGGCGGCTGGTCCGTTACACCATAGAGGCGGCGGACAGTTCAGAGCAACTCGTGCGAGTGCCCTACGCGGACGATGGCAGTCCCAATTTCGGTTACTTTGTTTATGATGGAATTCCTGAATGGCGCGGTGCATTCAAGCCGGGCGTCACGCCCGTCAACACCTATCCCCCGAGCGTAATCGGCTCGTTGCCTGCCTACCATTTGATCGCGAATCGAACCGACGTCATCAACAGCCAATACGAGAGCTCCTATAACGGCCAGCGTTTTTACGGAACCCTGGTTTATGACGGGCAGGTCTATGATCACGTGCAATTCAACAACCGTGGTGAAGGCTCCACGTACGTGACAGGAAAGAATAAATGGCGCATCCACTTCAATACGGCCCGCGAGTTTCAGGCGCGGGACAATTGGGGGCAGCCGTACGGGATTCCCTGGGACGAATTGAACCTGAACGCAGGGGCCAGTCCATGGTGCGCGGTGCATCGCGGAATGGCGGGCGTGGAGGAGGCGGTCTCGTTCAGGCTTTACGAATTGCTCGGCCTGGCTTCGTCGCGAACGCACTTCGTTCATTTCCGCGTGATCGACGATGCATCTGAAACCGGCACGTCACAGTTCCAGGGCGGCGATGCCTCGGGTGTGAATGGCGGTGATCTTTGGGGTGTCTATCTCGCGATCGAGCAACCCGATGGCTCGTTCCTGGACGAACGCGGCTTGGAGGACGGCAACGTTTACAAGATCGAGGGGAACAATGGAGACCAGAAGCATCAGGGAGACGATCAACCCTCTGACGGTTCAGACTGGGCGGCATTCCGCAACGCCAGCGGGTCTGGCCAAAGCGAGGCCTGGTGGCGGCAGAACATGAACCTCGAGGCGTTCTACAACTTCCACGCTGGCAACCGGTTCCTTGGCAACGTCGATCTGCGGACTGGTTTCAACCATTACTTTTATCACGCTCCCGACAACCGGTGGCAGGTGATTCCGTGGGACCTGGATATGATGTTCATCCCCAAAGAGCATCAAGGCGGGACGATTGTGCAAAACAATTGCCTTAACGTGGCGGCGATCCGCCTGGAGTTTCGGAATCGCGCGCGCGAACTGCTGGACCTTATTGGATCGGACGCCGGCACGAACGGCGGACAGATCGGGCAGTTGATTCACGAATACGCGAGCATCGTCGCGCCGCCCGGAACCAAAACAAACTGGGTGACCCTGGACGCCGCAATGTGGAATTTGAATCCGCGCACAAGGGGTGATGAGAACGTGCACAGCGGCCAGACGAGTCACCGCGGGAATTTTTTCTGGACGCCCTTCACCGACGATCGCATTGGCGGCACTTGGGTGCGCACGCTCGCCACGCCGGATTTCGCGGGTTCGATGCGCTACCTGCTCGACTACACCACTGATAAATTCCCGGCTGGCAACACTTGGTCCGTGAATAACGGGGACCCGCGTGGTTACGGGTATAGGTTTCTTCAACTGGAAGGACTCGACGGTTTGGCTCCCTCGAGACCCTCGGCAAGCCATGTCGGCGCCGCGGGTTTTCAGGTGGACGATCTGCGTTTCCAGGCAAGTGCGTATGCGGGACCGCAGCCCTTTATGGCGTCACAGTGGCGTGTGGGGGAAATCTCGGCGCCCGGAATACCCCTCCACAATCCCAACCTGCCGTGGATTTACGAAGTGACGGATGTCTGGCGTTCGGCGGAGATTCTCTCGAACGGCGTTGCATCGATTCCGGCTGGAGTTCTGGAGTTGGGCCGTACCTATCGTGTTCGCGTGCGGCACAAGGACATCACGGGCCGGTGGAGCCGATGGTCTCAACCTGTGCAGTTCGTCCCGGTGCCGGGTGCATCGACTGTGACGCGCAGCAACCTCGTGATCAGCGAATTCATGTATAATCCGTCGGCTGCGAGCGCTGGGGAAGCTGCAGCCGGCTACAGTGACAAGCAGCTTTTCGAGTATGTCGAGTTGCTGAATGTCAGCACGAACGAACTGGAACTGGAGGGACTCGAGTTCACAACGGGAATCACTTTCGAGTTTTCGGCGGGCGCAAAGCTTTCGCCCGGTGCCCGCACTCTCGTGGTGAACGACACGAACGCGTTTGCCATGAGGTATGGCGATGCGCTGCCCGTTGCAGGCATCTTTTCCGGAAACCTGAACAACTCAGGCGAGCAGTTGGTGCTGGCATTCAATGGAGACGTCATTCACGACTTCTTGTATTCCGATGGCAGCCATCCCGAAGGTTCGGATCCATGGCCGGCCGCGGCGGACGGTTCCGGTTCGAGCCTTGTCCTGATGAATCCAGAGACGGCGCCAGAACACAACGTGCCGGGAAACTGGCGGTCGAGCACGAGCACCAACGGAAGTCCCAATCGTCCCGACCTCATTAACTACGAGGAATGGAAGCGTCGATACCCGGCATTGGGATCGGCTCAGGCCGATGATGATGATGACGGATGGTCGAATGAATCCGAGTATGTGTTTGGCACTTCACCCACGGACTTCACCGAGATCCCGGAAACGCTGAGCGCGCGGGTGCAAACGTTGAATGTAAATGGGAGCGAGGAGGAATTTCTCGTCGTGGAAAGCTTTCGATCGGCCGAGAGCGGCGATGTTGTTTTTGGGGTGGAGTTTTCGTCGGATTTATTCAGCTGGCCGTTTTCCGGAATCTTTCTGGATGTGACCACGAACAGCCACATGCTGATCGAGCGCTGGCGTTTTCCGGTTCCCGCGAGCGACGCGGGAAAAGCCTTCGGCCGCGCGCGAGCTTACGTCCGGTAGCGCCGGTTGCCCCCGTGGCGGCGGGCATCCTTGCCTGCCGTGGAGCCGGGCTTCCAGCCCGGTGGAAAGAACATCAAACGAGGCGAGCGCATCGAGAGGATCTGAGTGTCTCTCGTGCTTAACGGATTTTCCGGACGGCAAGGATGCCGCCCTCTACGTCAGGCAAGATGCCTGACGCCACCCTCATGCGGCTTCTTTGCGGGCGGCTTAGAGTTTCGGGAACTTCTCCTTCGGCTTCCCCCGAAAGAGGGAGTTTGCATGAAACAAGTTTGTCCACCGAATCGCTGGGGGTATCCAATCCATGATTGCGGTGCGGTGTGGGCGCGGGATAGATTCCTGACGTTCTGGGCCCGTAGCTCAGCGGTTAGAGCAGGCGACTCATAATCGCTTGGTCCCCGGTTCAAATCCGGGCGGGCCCACCACTTTCCCGCGGGCGATCACATCAATTTGGATATGAACACGAAAGAATTGATCCGGCTCGGAGTGCCGCCTGGGGAAGCCACGCGGCGTGGAATGGAATACATTTCGAAATACATCCTGAAGGGGCTTGATCGATCGAGGCTCAGCGAGGATGTGGAGGCGGTCGTGCGCAATCCCGCATTGTTCAAGGATGATGAACTGCGCGGCGAGTTTGCAAAGGTGTTGCTGCGAACCGATCGCGCCATTCGCGAAGCTCCCGCTGCATGGCGTCAGTGGGGAGAAGGACTCGAATCGGAGGCCATTAACCAAATGGGCCGCGCCTGCCAATTGCCCGTCGCGGTGGCAGGAGCGCTCATGCCGGATGCGCACGTCGGTTACGGTCTGCCCATTGGAGGCGTGCTTGCGACTGACGGAGCCGTGATTCCCTACGCAGTCGGCGTGGATATCGCCTGCCGCATGAAGCTGACCGTGCTCGATCGGCCGTTGCGCGAACTGGATCGGCAGCGCGAGAAACTCACCAAAGCGATCGAAGCGGAGACGCGCTTTGGCGTTGGCGCCACATTCAAACAGCGGCGTCACCATGAAGTGATGGATGCAGATTGGTCCGTCAGCAAAATCACGAAACAGAACAAGGATCGCGCGTGGTCACAGCTGGGAACGAGCGGAAGTGGAAACCATTTCGTGGAGTTCGGGGTGTTCACGGCGGAGCAGCCGATCCAAAATCTTCCCCCGGGTGAATATGTCGCGCTCCTGAGCCATAGCGGAAGCCGGGGCACGGGTGCATCCGTATGCGATTATTACAGCAAGCTCGCCATGACGCAGCACCCGGACCTCCCGAAGGAGCACAAGCATCTTGCGTGGTTGTCGCTCGATTCACCCGAAGGCCGCGAGTATTGGGATGCAATGGATCTGATGGGCCGTTACGCAGCTGCCAATCATTCGCTGATTCATCAGCACATCGCGCGGCATCTCGGTTTGGACGTGCTTCTCGACGTCGAGAACCACCACAATTTCGCGTGGAAGGAACGGCACGTCATTGATGGTGTCGAGCGCGACGTGGTGGTGCATCGCAAAGGCGCGACGCCAGCTGGCAAGGGTGTGTTCGGAGTGATTCCGGGTTCGATGGCATCACCTGGATTTCTCGTGCGTGGAAAAGGAAATGAAGCATCGTTGAAATCGGCATCGCACGGCGCGGGCCGGGTGATGAGCCGGACGAAGGCGATGGAAACGTTCGAATGGGAGAAGGTCAATCGCGTGTTGAAAGAACGCGGTGTGAAGCTGATTTCGGCAGGGCTGGATGAAGTGCCAGGTGTTTACAAAGACATCCATCAGGTGATGGCGGCGCAGGCGGACCTGGTTGAGGTGCTCGGCCGCTTCGATCCGAAGCTTGTGAAGATGGCGCCGCATGGGGAGCGCCCGGAAGATTGACACAATGGGAGCGCGCAAACACGCGCTCCCTCATTTCCAATGATAGCAATTGACGGATCCGAGGGCGACGGTGGCGGACAGACTTTGCGAACCTCGCTGGCATTGTCGCTGATCACCCAGCAGGCGGCGCGCATTGAAAACGTTTGTGAACACCTTGCGGACCAACTGTTGCTCCCGATGGCGTTTGCAGGCGGCGGATCGTTCCGAACCACGGCGCCCTCATCGCACACGATCCCGAATGCGTCGGTTATTCGGAAATTCCTGGGGGTTCCAATTGGATTCGAATAGGAGAACTCGACTGTTTGCCACGTGAACGTCGGCTGACCCATTTTGTTCTTTTGGGACCGTCGGCAGAACGGACACCAACGTGTCACGGTATTCCTGCGATGGTTTTGGCCACGCGGATGCGCGGGACAACGGAGGCGCTCCTGTTCGTTCCGAAACGCTGTCACGGTTCGGCAATGTCGCCACTTCATGCGACTGTCTCGAAATTCGCGCGGCCGTATTCTTCAATCATGAGATTACTGCGGTCGTGGGGCCGCTTGCGGCTGCTGTCTTCTGACATGCGAAGTGCGCTTTTGCGCGGGTTCGCAAAAGCTGGCGGCAACCAACAAGTATCCAACGGCTTCAATCGTGGATCGCATCGCTTCTCGCCTGAATGAAGCTCCCAGCCGCGATCACTCTCATGCTGCGGGTCTTTGGCCTTGCTATTGCAGTCACCGTTTCCGGGGTTCCGACACCCACCCAGGGCGCGCCCAAGCCAATCATGGTTCACTACATGCCGTGGTATGTGGCGAAACCTTACAGCCAGGTGTGGGGATGGCATTGGACCATGAATCACTTCAATCCCGAGCAGGTCGATGCCGCCGGGCAACGATCCGTCGCTTCGCACTATTACCCGAGCATCGGCCCCTACGATTCGGCTGATCCCGTCGTGCTTGAGTACCATGTGCTGCTGATGAAGCTGGGCGGCATCGACGGCGTGATTGTCGACTGGTATGGAATCGACAACTTCGCTGACTACCCATTGATTAATCAGCGGACACGGGCGCTGTTCCATTGGGTCCGCAAGGCCGGCCTCAAGTTTTCGTTGTGTTATGAAGATCGCACCATCCAGGCGGAGGTGTCGGGAGGCTACATCACTTCGGCCAATGCGATTGCTCACGCGCAGGGTGCCATGCGTTATGCTCAGACGAATTTCTTCACGGATTCCAGCTACCTTCAATGGAGCAACAAACCGGTCCTGCTGAACTTTGGGCCTCAATACTTCAAGCAGAACTCCCAATGGCAGGCGATCTTCTCGGTGCTGCCGGAGGTTCCAGCATTTTTCGCTGAGGACAACAAACTTCCGATTTGCTCGGGTGCGTTCAACTGGCCGCCAATGTGGTTAAGCCAGACCAACAAAGGTGTGTTGACCGTTTCGGCGCTCAACAGCTATTCCACGAGTTTCGAAACCAAGGGTGGTTCCTGGCCTGCCTATATCAGCAGCGTGTTCCCGCGTTTTCACGACATTTACGAGCAGGCCAATGTCGGATCCTCCTACGGATTTCTTGATGATGACGGTGGCGCGCAGTTTCAAAGCCTCCTGCGCCGTGCACTGACGAACGATTCAATCATGGTGCAGTTGGTGACATGGAACGACTACGGCGAAGGCACGGTCATTGAACCGACCGTTCAGTATGGTTTCCGCGATCTCGCAGTCGTCCAGAATTTCAGGAGGCTGCATGTTGATCCTCAGTTCGCATTTCATACGAACGATCTCACGCTCGCGAGGCGGGTTTATGACTCGCGACGGCGACACGCTGGAAACCTTGAGATTGCGGCGGAGTTGGATCGGGTGTTCACGAATATCGTGTCGGGCCAGGTGTCGATCGCTGATCTCCAATTGAAAGGAATCGAGAGCAGCCGCCCCGTCATTTACGAGACCTCGATCACGAACGGATTGTTGAAGTTTGCCGTCGGGGGATTCGTGTTTCCAGGCGGAACAGAAATTCAGCGCACCTCGAACATCGCGTCGATTGATTGGGAGACCGTTGCGTCTTATCCGGCCACCACCAACCGGATCCTGTTCACAATCCCCATTCCGCACAATGGTGAAGGGCAGTTTTTCAAGGCGCGCAGTTCGAGTCCCTGAGTGGTGCTGTGAGGATCGAAGAGGGCTCGCGCGATGCAGAGTCCGCTTGTATGAAATCGAAGTGAAGTCCTAAACTGCGCAGTCACATGTGCTCTCAGGCAGTCGTCTCCCGCTCGTCTGGTGTTTCGCCGTTGCTGCGAGGCTGCCTCGTTTGGGTGGCTCGATTTCTGGTCCTCTTCTGCTGTGTTCCATGTGTGGTTCAAGGCGTTGTTCTTTGGAGTGACGCGGGTGGAACCTTGGTTCACGACGCAGGCCGCGGGCGCGATATTCTTGAAAACGCCGTGAAGCGCGACGATCTCTCGAACGACACGCTCTACTTTAAGTTTCATGTCGATCCGCTCTCGGACTCCACGACAGAGGAGTATTTCGCGGCGTTCGCGCTTTTTGACGGCGACGCCGAGCGGGTCGGCATCGGCAATGCCCTGAAAGCCTGGGCCTACAGCGCCTACCTCAATGAAGGCGAGGCTGGCCCGGGCTCCGTGGGCGGGTACATCGACCTGCACTCCGCGCGCGCGGAACCTGCTCCCGGCGGGGTTCCGTCGCGATACGAACTACCGCGGCGCGGCAGCCAAAAAACCATCGTGTTCAAGGTGCAATTTGTCGCGGGAGGCGATGACTTGATTACGGTGTGGCTGGACCCGGACCTGGGGCCAGGAGCCAATGAGATTTACCAGCAGGAAGCGCTCATCACCCGTTTCAGTGGAAATGCCGCCTTTGATGAGATCCGGCTGCGGCACGGTGGCGGCGGAACAGGCTGGCGTTTCAGCGAGATGGCGATCGCGACAAAGTTCAGCGATTTCGTCGATGCCAGCAGCGCCAAGCCGGACGGCGGAAATGGAACGGGCCTGGACGCAACGCCGGTTCATTTTCGGTCGTGGCAGCGTGAACACGGGATTCCTCATGGCTCAATTCGCGCGTTGGCCCAGACCCGCGATGGCTACATCTGGATTGGCAGCGATGAAGGTCTCGTGCGTTTCGATGGGGTCCGCTTTTCTCCCGTTCATCCCCGTGACAGCGGATCCGCAATCGCCGTGGCAGCGCTCTTCGGCGATAGCAAGGGCGCGCTTTGGGTGGGCTCCTCGGTTGCGGGCGCGATGAGGTTTGAGCAGGGTCAATGGATCACACTGTCCGCACGCGAGGGATTGCCGTCGGATTCAATCACATCGTTCGTTGAGAGCAACGACTCAATCGTGATCGGCACTGAAACCGGATTGGCAGTGTGGGACGGCGAGCGGGTTGCGATCCCGGCGGAGTTCAATCGATTCAAGGGATCTCACGTAACGGCGCTGTTCAAGGACCGATCGGGCACGCTCTGGGTGGGCATCCGGGGAACAGGAGTTTTCAAGGTGTTCGAAAGCAGGGTTGATCAGGTCGCTGGAGATTCTGTTGCGCCGCTGCTTCGGCAACCGAACTGCCTTCTCCACGATCAAAGCGGGCGCCTTTGGGTCGGGGCTGGAGAGGATTCCGTGCTTTGCCTGGAAAGCGGCCAGTGGCGGCGGTACAGAATTCCGCGCCATTCTGCAAACACGTCTGTGATGTCGCTCGCCGAGCAGCCCGATGGGACAATCTGGGCCGGGTCAGTGACGGAAGGTTTGTTTCAGTTCAAGGGAGGGAAGCTGACTTCGATCGGAGCCCGCGGCGGACTTTCGGATAACCTGGTGGGCGCGCTCCTGGTTGATCGCGAAGGAAAGCTCTGGGTGGGAACGGACGCGGCCCTGAACCGGATTCATCACAAGAACATAAAGGTCTACAGCCAGGACGAGGGGCTTGGTCTCGGCGCTGTGCAAGGTCTTGCCGAAGTTTCGCCCGGTGTCATATGGGCTGTTCGGGAGTCAGACGGACTCTATCGATGGGAAGGCGGAACCTTCAACCGCCTCAAGGTTGCTGGCCTTCCGGCGAGGGATTTCCATCTCGGCCCATTGCTCGCCGCGCGGAACGGTGTTTGTTGGCTCGCTTGCCGCGAAGGATTGTTGCAGGTGAAGGATCCCCAGGCCGTGGCCGATGAAACGCGACTCTGGAAAACTCCCAGACTGGAAATCACTGCCCTTGCGGAAGATCACGAAGGAAACATTTGGGCTGGGATGCGCGAAGGAACAGTGTGGAGACTGAGTGCGGGAAAGTGGGGCGAGTTGGTCGAGCTAAGCCAGGCCAGTCCCATCACCTCAATCGTGGTGCAGACAAACGGGGAGACATGGATCGGAACCGATGGCGCAGGATTGGTGAAAGTGCGGTCGGGAATCAAAACGCACTACGGGAGGCGCAACGGGCTTGGCAGCGATTCCATTCGGGTTCTGCTTGCGGCCAATGGCGCAGTGTGGATTGGAACCACGGGAGGTGGACTCAGTTGCTGGAGGGACGGGAAGATCTTCACGGTGACCGCTGCGCAGGGCCTGCCCGACAATACCATCGTGCAAATTGTTGACGATGCGTTTGGGCGGGTTTGGATCGGCAGCATGCACGGAATTGCGTGCATGACGAAGGAGGACGTCGAACAGGCGGCCGCTGCACCGAATGCGCGAATATACCCGCACGTGTTTGGCCGCTCCGCAGGCTTGATTTCCGAGGAGTGCACGACGGGATTCTCCCCCGCGGGATTGAAGACACGATCAGGATCGTTGTGGTTTGCCACCACCAGGGGCGTTGTCGCGATTGATGCGCGGCATCCGCCGATCGAACTTCCTATGCCGCAAGCCGTCCTTGAAGAGGTGCTCGTGGATGGCGTGCCGGTCAGAGATTTGCTGCCCCCCAAAAGAGCGGGCGGCGGAACAAACGATTCGCAAAATGCTTCCATCCGAATTGATCCCGGCCGGCATCGTTTGGAGGGTTCAATACACGGCATTAAGCTTCGACCAGGCGGACCAATTGCGCTTTAGGTATCGGCTGGAAGGATTGGATTCCGGCTGGGTGGAGGCGGGGGCAAGAAGGACCGCGTTCTACAATTATGTTCCACCCGGCGAATACCGGTTCCATGTGATTGCCTGCAACAGCAGCGGCGTCTGGAGCGAATCGGGTGCAACCCTGGACGTCGTGGTCTCCCACTACTTCTGGCAATCGTGGTGGGTGCTTGCGGCGGGAGCGTCGGGGATTCTTATGGTGGTTGCGGGAGGTGTCCGGATGGTCGAGAAACGAAAGCTGCGCCAGCGGATGAAACGCCTCGAGCAGGAACGGGCGCTCGAGCGGGAGCGAACTCGCATTGCGCAGGATCTTCACGATGAAATGGGCGCGAAGCTCTGTCGTATCTCGTTTCTCAGCGAACACGCCCGCAGGAACGACAGCGCACCCGACGAGCTGCATCGCCAGATCGTTTCGATCTCGGAAGCCTCGCGCGAAGTCTTGCAGTCGCTCGATGAAATCGTTTGGGCGGTGAATCCGAAGAACGACACACTGGAGCACGTTGCGTCGTATATCGGGCAGTATGCGCAGGAGTATTTTCAGATGACGGGCCTCGAGTGCGAAGCCGACGTCTCGACACAGGTGCCGCCCGAGCCAATGTCGTCCCAGGCCCGGCATCACTTGTTTCTCGCGGTCCACGAGGCGTTTACGAACGTGCTCAAGCACGCACGGGCGAGCCGTTGCTGCCTCGTCATCAATTGTGACGGCAACGTTTTTGAAATTATCGTGTCGGACAACGGCGCTGGCATCAGCGAATTCCTCCTTTGTGAAAGCCCAAACGATTCGCCATCTGCGGCGGGCGAGGGTCTGAGGAACATGCGGCGCAGGATGACGGCCATTGGCGGCACGTGTGAGATAACCTCCACCCCAGGATCGGGGACGAACGTTCGCTTTACGTTCCCTGTTCACTCAAGATTCAACGCGATCAGCCCATGATCTCGGTTTCCATCATTGATGACGAGAAGGAGCTGCGCGAGTCGATCACCACGTTTGTGAACGGGTCCGCGGGTTTCAAATGCGTGAGCGCGTATGGCAGCGCCGAAGCCGGCTTGCAGCAATTGCCGGAGGATAAACCTGATGTTGTACTGATGGACATCAACATGGCCGGCATGGATGGAATTGAATGCGTTGGAAGGTTGAAGAAAATCATGCCGGCTGTGCAGGTCGTGATGCTCACGGTCTATGAGGATACGGATAAGATTTATCGCGCACTTGCTGCGGGCGCGACGGGTTATCTCCTGAAACGTTCGAGTCCGGGCGCATTGCTGCAGGCGATCCAGGAAGTCCGAGAGGGGGGATCGCCGATGTCGAGCTCGATTGCCCGCAAGGTGGTGGCTTCATTTCAAAAGGCTAATACCGCTGCGGATGAGAAGCAGGTTCACCTTTCGCCAAGGGAGGAAGGCGTGTTGGAACTGCTTGCGAAAGGGCTGACCTACAAGCAAATCGCCGGCCAGTTGAACATCAGCATCGACACCATACGGACGCATCTTCGGCGGGTTTATGAGAAGCTGCACGTCCAGTCGCGGACGGAGGCCGTGGCGAAATATTTGAGGCGGTGAACATGCTGGAACAACCGGGCTTATATATTTAGCAAACGCTTGGACCGCGGATGTCCGAGGGTGCTGCATAGGCTCGGTGGCATGGAAACCTCAAAGAATAAGGCTGAAGCCTGCGTACTGGCGGATTCATTTCACCGGGGTGCTCGTCTGTATTCACCCACCCGCCTGAAAGGGTTTGGCCAGTTGATCGAAAACAAACGGCTCACCTACCGCCAGGTTTCCTGCGTTTGCTAAATATATAAGCCCGTGGAACAACTGTCGCCACTTCATGCGACTACCGGGGGCCGCGGGTGAAATGTAGTGTCGCGCATCGTAACCTGTTGCCTGCGTTTCCTGTGAAGGACGAACGATGAATCTGAAACAAGAACCTTCCCGCCCCAAGCCTTTCGGGTTCACTTTGATTGAACTGCTGGTGGTGATCGCCATCATCGCAATTCTTGCCGCAATGCTGCTTCCGGCCTTGAGCAAGGCGAAGGACAAGGCGCTTGGGACTGCCTGCCTCAACAACACGCGGCAGATGGTGCTGGGAGTGACCATGTATGCCGGGGACAATCGTGATTATTTTCCATCGCCGCCGAATTGGTGGACGCCAGGTCCGTACAAGAACGCACAAGGACTGATGTGCGGCGGTGAATGGCTCCTGCGGGACCAGGTGACTCCCAATACTCCAGCGCCGATGGTCGGGCCGTTTGTTCCAAACAACAAAACGTGGATTTGCCCCAAGCGAAAACGAGGCCTGACGTACACAACGGCTGCCGGCGATTGGGACCCGAGCATCACCGGTTTTCTGTCATACGGCTTTAATTGCATTGGTGTCTTTGGTGCAGTGCAGGCGGATGGAAACATGATCAACGCCAAGCCGTTTCGCGCATCGAGCGCCGCGCGTCCGTCGGAAATGGTGGTGATCTCTGACACGAGCGGTTCAAACAATCCGAACAATACACCCGCTGCGGCATGGCTGGATTCCTGGTGGGCAGGTTCCTCGGGACCTTCGCTTCCAGTGACGGGCAATGAAAACGCACGCCTTCAGACGGCATATGCCAAGCACAATGCAAAGGTCAACGTGGTGTATGTGGATGGCCATTGCGCTCCATCGAAACCAAGCCAGCTCACATGGGGGCAATTCTGGGGCGTCTTCACTCCAGGCGTGGTTCTCAAGACGTCGCCTTCGGCACAGATTTCAAGTGTCATGTCTGACGCGTTCATCAGTTCGCCGGCTTACGACAGCCAGCAGTGGACATCGGTTCCGCCCTGAGCGTCCCCACTTCATGCGACTATGAGGAATCGCAAAGAAAATTAGAGTCGCACCCGGGCACGAAAGCAGCGGCCCCTAGATTTCAGTGCCAGTCAGTTCAACCCTAAACGCAACGAAAGTTATGAAACAACAAACCCGATCCTCGGTAACCGCACTCGCAGTGCTTGCTGGCCTCGCGATGGCGTCCAGCGTTCACGCGCAAACCGCAGTGCTCAGCGACTTCGACAACTTCAGTTTCACCATCACCTACGCCAACTGGAATGCGGATGGATCGCAGATCATCAACGGCGGATCGGGCTATACGCCCACGCTGACCTCAGGCCCGACCGCTTTCACGGTGAACGCAAGGGGATTTGGGAGCGGCCACTATTCCATCCCGCTCGCCGGCCAGCAGTTGCTCGATGTGGCACCCAGCCAGGTGAATCTGAGCCTCACGCTGAACAACATCAACAGCACCGACTCCTGGCTCGGCGTGAAGTTTCTCCTCAGTGACAACCAGGGAAACTCGGATGTGTTCTATGGCACCTATACGGGAATGTTCGGCACGGACAATGGCGCTTGGGAAAACGGAAACGTGGGCACCGCCACATGGCAGGGCAACACCCTGACAATGTCCGTTCCGCTTACCGCTGCGATGCAGGCAGGCGTCAACACTGGTACCAGCCAGATCACGGGGTTCAACCTGTTGATCGATCCTGCCGTCGTTCCGGGCGGGGGCGTTTACGATATTACATTTAACAGCCTGACCATATCGGCAATTCCCGAGCCGACGTCGTTTGCGCTGGCCAGTATTGGTTTCGTCGGGTTCGTCTTCGCCCGTCGCGCGAAGGCCTGAGCCTTTAAGGATGGAAGCCGCCCCGTACGGGCGGCTTCCGCCGATATCGAACTCCAACCGTTCAGCCGTTGATTCGAACTTCCCGCTTCATGAAATCCAATCGTCTCGTTTTTGTCGGTCTGTGCGCCCTTGCATGTTCCATGTTCTCCAGTCCCGCGGACGACATTACTGCTTCTGGCAGCGGAGAATGGGGTTCGACGGTGCCCGACGCACCATGGCCGAACGGGATTGTTCCCGGCACCAACGACAGTGTGGACGTGGAAGCGCCTTTCGTTGTGACGATCACGACGAACGCGACGGCTGGATATGTTTATGGCAGCGGCACGATTACGCTCGCGCCGGATGCGACGTTGACGTTGCGGGGGGATGAATTTGGGGCGCAAGGAGCGCAATCTCTATCGACACTCAACGCCACTGCGCCGGGTTCGACGGTCATTTATGAAGGAAATGCATTCTGGGCAAAGCGAACCGACTACTTCCACCTGATCATTCGGAATCTTTCCACCAATCAGTACGATTTCTTCAACGGAGCCATTCCCGGTTCGGGACCAGTGCCAATGAATATTGCAGGCGATCTGTCAGTGCTCGGAAGGATCAAGGTGCAGCAGGGAGCCGACATTTTCGTGGGTGGTGATTTGATCATGGGAACCAACAGCAGTTGGGATGTGTCGTCGTTCAACCTGACGGTTACCAGCAATACGACCATGAGAGGTCTGCTCCTCGACCTGGATGGCGCCAGCGGATCGAATTATTTCGGCGGCAACATGCTCATTGGGAGCGACTCCATCGGCTGGAACATATCCGACGTGATCCAGTGGGGAGTTGGCGGAAGCCTCACGAACGACAACCTCATTGTGGGACGGGGTTATGGCAGCATCACGTTCGCGGGAAGCGGGGTGATTACCGGCAAGCCAATCCGAATTCCGACCATGACCGTAAGCGGAAGCTACCTCATTGGAACCACGATCACGCTGACCACGAACACGCCCACTCTGACTGGCACCTTGATCTTCGATCTGGCGAATACCAATCAACTCATTCTTCAGTCGTATCCGACGAATCCTCTGACGTTGTATTACGATGGAAATCTTAACGTCATCAACACCGGCGCGGTTCCGACTCCGGGAACAACGTACAAGTTTTTTTCGGCAACCAATTACGACGGCGCGTTTGACTTGCAAACCTTTCCACCGCTTCCGGTGGGCCTGGCGTGGGAAGACAACTTGCTGACCTCGGGTTCCATCACGGTGTCCGGTTCTGTTGCAACGCCGCCGATGATCACGTCGACGCAGTATGATCGAGCAACTCGCGCACTCACGCTGGTTTGGACCTCGAGCCCCGCGATGACTTATTCCGTCATTTACTCCGCAACCCTGCCAGGTTCTTTCGGCACTGTCCTTGCGTCGGGGATTCCGTCTGGGGGCGCGCAGACATCCACCGCCGTCACGCTTCCTGCTGGCGACACTGGTTTTGTTCGCGTGCTGCAGGAGTAGTCGCACGACGGGAACGTTCTACTCCAGCGTTGACACAGGCCGCCGGGTTCCTGACAACAGGTCATCGTAATGCGCGCGCCTTTCTTTCAGCGAAACAGCCTCGTCTGCTGGCTGTTGTTTCTGACGCTCGCGCTTTCCGCGCATGCCGCACCCAAGGCGATCATGGCCTATTACATGCCGTGGTACGTGGCGAAACCACACAGCGCTGCGTGGGGCTGGCATTGGACGATGGATCATTTCGATCCTGACCGGATCACTGCGTCGGGGGAACGGGAGATTGCGTCATGGTATTATCCATCCATCGGTCCGTACGACTCCGCCGATCCTGCCGTGCTTGAATACCACGTTCTGTTGATGAAGCTGGCGGGGATTGATGGCGTGATCGTCGATTGGTATGGACCGGATGATTTCCTCGATTATGGCATCAACAACCAGCGGACGGCTGCGTTGTTCGAGGTCACCCGCCGTGCAGGATTGAAGTTCTGCATCTGCTTTGAAGATCAAACGGTGCAGCAGAAAATAAAAGGCGGATTCATCAAGGCGGAAGATGCCATTCCACACACGCAGTCGATGATGCGGTATTTGGAGACGAACTATTTCGGAGACGAAACTTACCTCCGATGGAACGGCCGGCCGGTTCTTCTCAACTTCGGTCCGCAGTACTTTCACGCTGACGCAGAATGGGTGCAGATTTTGTCGGTTTTCAAAACCGAGCCAGCACTCTTCACGGAGGACAACCGACTGCCCGTTGGTGTCGGGGCTTTCAACTGGCCGCCGATGTGGTTGAGCCGCGCACCTGGAACCAGGGGCGTGCTATCGGAGTCGGCACTGGAGGGCTACCTCACGGGCTTCCAGCAGAATGGGAGGTCCTGGCCTGCATACATCAGCAGCGCCTTTCCCCGGTTCCACGACGTCTATCGCAAGGCTGGCATGCGCGACTACTGGGGATACCTGGGTGATCGCGGCGGAGAAACGTTTCGCGACACGCTGACGCGCGCGCTTACGAACGATTCCTTCATTGCGCAGATTGTGACATGGAATGATTACGGCGAGGGCACGATCGTCGAACCGACTTTGGAGTACGGTTACCGCGACCTTGAAATCGTGCAGGAATTGCGGCGTAAACATTTGCAGCCCGCGTTCAGCCATGAATCCAGGCACTTGAGGCTGGCCCGAAGATTATACGACCTGCGACGGGTGGGAAAGGCGGCTCGCGGTGAACTGGACTTGATCTTCAATGCGATCATCGCAGGCGACCTAAGCAAGGCGGAAAGCAGACTCAGCGCGCTGGAGAGACTGCAACCCGCAAGCGAAGAGCCGCAGGCAAAAGCTTCGAAGTAGCGCTTCGATGGTCGATTCAAATTCTCGACAAAGGGCACGATGTCCTGCATGACAGGGCGCATGCACCTCTTCCATTCTCGCGACAAAGTGCTTCGTCAAAATTTGATTGCCGCACTGGTTCTGGCCGGAGCGGCAGCCTGCGTTTCCGCCGCGGAACCTGGTCCTTCACTGAAGAATGCCTACAAGGACGCCTTTCTCATGGGAACAGCCGTAAATGAGGCGATTGTTTCGGGCGCGGATGCAGCATCCGGGCGGATTGTTCTAACGCACTTCAATAGCATCACCGCGGAGAACGTCATGAAGGCTGAGCCAATCAATCCGCGGCCCGGCGTTTACAACTTTGCACCTGCGGATGCGTTCGTCGCGTTCGGGGAAACCAATGGCATGTTTATCGTCGGGCACACGCTCGTATGGCATAACCAGACACCCGCCTGGTTTTTCCTGGACGAACAGGGACAGCGCAATACCCGGGAAGCCCAGATCGAACGCATGCGGCGGCATATCGAAATTGTGGCCGGCCGTTACGCTGGCCGCGTGCATGCCTGGGATGTGGTTAACGAGGTGATCGACAATGACGGATCGTATCGTCCCACTACCTGGGTCAATGCCGTCGGGAGTGGGGATGAGTTGGTCAAACACGCGTTCCGATTTGCCAGCCAATACGCCACCAACGCTGAACTTTATTACAACGATTTCAATGCCTGGCGTCCCGCAAAGCGCGATGGGATCGTTCGCATGGTAAAGATGCTGCAGAAGGAAGGCATCAGGATTGATGGCGTGGGCATGCAGGCACATTGGGGGCTGAACTACCCCAAGTCGGAATACATAGAGGCAGCCATCGATGCGTATGCTGCGCTGGGGATCAAGGTAATGATCACTGAACTGGATGTGGATGTCCTGCCGCTGACGAAGGAAGGGCAGGTTATTGGCACCGTGATGAGCCACGCACAATTCCAGGAGGAGGAATTCAAAAGCTTTCTCGATCCGTATTCAGCCGGTCTGCC
Source organism: Verrucomicrobiia bacterium (assembly GCA_035629175.1). Lineage (NCBI taxonomy): Bacteria > Pseudomonadati > Verrucomicrobiota > Verrucomicrobiia > Verrucomicrobiia bacterium. Next base: position 30,380 of record DASPIL010000103.1, read on the forward strand.
CGACGACATGCAGGATCAACTGGCCGCGCGCTACAGGGAATTGTTCGAGATCTTCCATCGCAAACGCCACGCCATCGCGCGGGTGACGCTTTGGGGAATCCATGACGGCATGTCCTGGAAGAACGACTATCCAGTTCCTCGTCGAACGAATTACCCATTGTTGTTCGACAGAAAAAAGCAGCCGAAGCCTGCCTTTGATGCGGTCATTCGACTGCCATCCCAGCAGTCTTCGAACAGCAACCCTGCCGAGGGCCCGGGGGTGCAAAAGGGACGCTGAAACGGAAAAACATTGAACAGGAGCCCGCAGACGAAACGGAGGTTGAGCAAGCCGCCCATATATCCTCCGGGGATGAATTCTGGAAAATTCGTGCCCTGTTGGTTAGGTATCTGTATCGCCACCGCAAGTATCAAAGCCTTGTTTCAACTCTCGCCTTAACGCCCGGTAGACGCGAACCGATTGCCTTCGTGTTCAATTCAATAAAACCAGCCGCTTCCGCTATCCCCAGTGTAGACGCCTCTCAGCTGCGCCCGCGAATGAGATTCAACGTGGCCGTCGGCGAACGTGAGATTCACACTGATCGATCCCACCCCGCTGGGGGCGTGCCCGGACGACTTTTTAGCGGGAATGATGCTCGCTGCGTTGTTGGCGCCTTTGACGTTGATATTTGCCGAATTCAGGCCAGCGGGGGATCCATACCCGGAAAAGCACGAATCGCTAAGGAATGGAACGTGCGCGCTTGCGCGGTCGGTAGTCTTCTTTGGGAAGCCGTACCTCCCGGGGTCAGTATTCTGAGCAATCCCTGCGGGTGCGGGAAATCCGCCGCGCTGGATCCAAAGGTTGTGGTTCATGATAACGAAGCCGCCACCAAAAAAACTCGCCAGATAGCTGTTCAGGTCTGTAATGGTCCTCATTTCCCGGCCCAGATGTGTTTTGGCCGCGGTGTATTGCGCCAGGGTTTCCGCATCGCGGGCGGGACAAAACCACATCGGCACAGTCAGCCCGTACGCAGCCACGGCTGGCGTGAACCCGACGCCGATGTCCCAAGGATTGCCACCCGCACCGACCGCAGGAAACGACGCGCCTGGCAGGTTGTCTTTTGAGTCCCCCGCATACATGTTTGCCATGATTCCCCACTGCTTATAGTTGGAAGTGCAGTTTGTGACCTTGGCTCGATACTTCGCTTTTGACAGCGCGGGTAGAAGCATGGCAGCGAGGATTGCGATAATGGCGATCACGACCAGCAGTTCGATCAGCGTAAAGGCACGTGAGCCGTTTCGCATCTAGGGTTTCATTTTCATGGTTTGAAGCACGGGTTGGTGATGTGGTTCACAAGAAAAGAGGCGCAAGGCGTCCATGCCTGCACCCCGAGCGTGTACGCGGGATGCGCGATGCTCTTTGAGACAGGAATCATTGAGAGGAGCCATTGTAGAACCAAAATTGATCCCTTTTTCAATATGACAAACGTTACAGACGCGAGCTTCTCTTTCTCGCCGTGTCCCAACCCCCCTTCCAGTCTGGCAATGCAGGTTCCCGGCGAGAAACTGCCAACGAACTATAACAAAAAATCCTCTCTGGTCTCGCCACGGTGGAGTCACCGCTCGGCACGTTGCGAGCCGTTTCGCTCCTGGAAAGCCCAGCGGCTTTCCGTGCGCGCAACCTCTTTGTTAGTGCGGTGAAATTCATGGCCTCCTCCTTTTCGTGTGGTTGGTGTGTTTCGTGGTTTCCTCGCCTCTTCGCATGCGCGATGAAAGCCCTCAAACCACGGAGAGATCCGACCTAGCTAGCAACCCAGAATGTTGCCAAAAAAACAAAAAGTTGTTGGATAGCCGCACGGAGAGGCGGTCCGGAAATCCTCAAAAACGCGGGGGAATGAGCCGCGGGTCGCGGGCAGTGCGAAATGTGATGGAAACCCGCCGCGCGCGACGCCGTCGTTCGCCGTTGATCACGTCGTTCAGCCGCGGCGCGATTCCGTGCTCCCATTCGGTTCGGGCGGGTCCTGAGATCACCCAAAGGCTGCGCACAGGCAAAAACACGGGCACCCGAAGATTTCGGGCAGGATGTTTGAAGTCCATCACAATGTCGGAACCCAGGCTGACGCACGCGATCGTGGGTCCGAAACTACCGTAGTCCTTGTGCGGCGCGATCCCTTGGGGAGGAATGTATTCGTTGATGACGCAATTCTCCCGAAGTCGCTCCATGTGGGCATCGAGGCCAACCCGCCGCGCGAGCGGCATCAACCATTCAGGGAAGTCGTGCACCCAAACTGGTGTACCGCCGTGCTGGCCTGCGTAGCCCAACCCGTACTGCTGGATCCGTCTCCGCCAATCCGTCTCCCAGGGGCCATCGTTCACGTTCGCCAGCAGTTCACTTTCCTCGCGAGCGTCGACGTAATCCTCGCGAATCACGAAGCCTGGAATCTCCACGGGTCTCGGCTTTGGCGCTGCACCGAACAATTCTGCCTGTTGCATGCTGTAACATAGCACTGCCGGATCGAACCGGATGTGCGCGCGGCCGCGCGGATTCAAGAAAGCGTTTCAGCGGCGGCTGATAAGGCCGATGAGAGACGCACCACGTGCTACTATGAAAACGCGACGACAATTTCTTGCAATGGGTTCATTGACGGCGCTCTTTGCCGCGGTCATCTCTCCAGCCCTGTTGCTAAAGCGCGCTGGAGTGAACCGCTTGGCTGATTTGCACGTGGGACGATTCACGCCCCTTGTGAACAGCGACTTCATCGTCAGCGGCGCAACCGCAGATGCGATGGCGCTTAAATTGATCTCGGCAGAGCGAATTAACGCGGACCCACAAGGACGAAGTTTTTCCCTGCGATTCACTGGTCCTGCGAACCAGGTGCTGCCACAGGGAATCCACGAACTGAAACACGACGAGGTTGGTGCGATCGCGGTCTTCATGGTACCGCAGCACGAGGGGCGGAACGGCCGATATTACGAAGTGCTCTTCAATCGAGCTGCTTGACCTGAGAATCGGGGAACCACTGATAAAAGTGGTAGACACCTTTGTCGGCCATCTTCCGAAATCCAAGTCGTTGGTAGAGTCGGACAGCCGGGTTGAAGATTTCGACGTGAATTCCAACTGACTTTCCACTCGATCGACCTTCCGCGAACAGTTGGTTCAGTAAGAGAGTTCCAATGCCTTTTCCGCGAAATTCCGGGAGCAGCGCGATATCCATGACGCGGATTTCCTCCTGGGTGCGATGAACATACAATCTCCCGCCCGGGCGCTGGTCACAAAGCACAATCAGGTATTCAGCACCCTCGTAATTTTCCTGGTAGAATTGCGTTTGCGCGCTGAATTGCATCTGCACAAACGCGCTCTTTTCCTCCACGCTCCAATTCGTTTGTGCCAGTTCCTCTGCCCGGGTGGAACCATATACTCTCAGGAGGAAGGGTTCGTCGGCCGGTTCGGCAGGACGCAGCCCAATCGCGTCAGGCATGTGATTTAAGGGCGCTGCGGGAAGACTCCCTGCATCGCAATGCAGAAGTTCAGCGTCAGGTAAGGTTGCATGTTGTTGTGCGGCAAACCTCCTCCCGCAGGGGGCAGCGTCTGATACGCCATGGGGGTCAGTGTCGGACCGGAACCGCTGGTGGCGTAAAGCACGCCGCCTGTCGGCACGCCCAAACTCATCTGTGGCTCGGGAACCAATGCGTTGGCAGGATCGAGGTTGTTGGCGGAAATCGCGTGGGTATGAAACGGAATTTCCGAGACTAGGAGTGTGATCGATTCCACTCCGCTCATTTCGCCGAGATCACGCAGCGATAGGCCCTGTCCCTGGCCAGGCTGCATCGCGGCATTCCCCTGAAGGTCGGGCAGGGCGAAGGTGGATTTTCCGTCGCCGCCATAAACCGTTCCGAGCAGCGAAAAAAGGGCCGTGTTCTGGCTGATCGGCATGAGCTGTCCATCGCAGAAAGCCCAGCCCGTCGGAGGGAAATTGAAAGGAAAGATACGAATTTCAGCAACGAATGGGTCGGACATAGGGATTCAGGTTTGTTGCGGGAAAACTCCAAACAACGAGATGATGTAGTTGATGCAGAGAAATGGCTGCGTGTTTTCGTGCGGCTGACTTCCGCCAGCCGGGGAGGCCATTGCCGCGTTCATCTGCGTGGAGGGCGCATCCAGGATGTAAGGCTTGACGGATGAAGTGCTGCCGGCAATCACGTTGCCTTGCGGATTCGTCGCGGTTCCGTTCGCGGTGCTGGCAGTGAACGGGTGGGTGTGATTCGGAATCTGTTGGACCGCGAGTGTCTCCTGTTCGGTCCCGAACATTTCGCCGATTTGGTAAGTCGTGCCGTCGGGGCCCGTTCCCATGTGAACCGGGATGCGGCTGGCGAGGTTTGGCAGGTTGAACGTTTCCTCGCCGTCGCCGCCGTATGTGGTTCCGATCAATTGAAAAAGGACCTCGTTTTCCGAGATGGGAAGCGACTGGCCTTCGCAAAACATCCATCCATTCGGCGCGAAATTCCCGGCGAACATCCTGATTTCTCCAACCATTGGTTCTGGCATAAAAATTTACGATTTAGGGGGTTCAGTTTTGCGACGGGAAAATGCCCTGCAATGCGATGCAGAAGTTCAGCACGAGCGTCGGCATCATGTTGTTGTGCGGCTGGCTTCCGCCGACACTCGATACCGTTCCAGGGTGGAGCGTCACCAACTGCGTGGGCGCCGAATAGAGATTGTTCACCGGGCCGAGATAGTTGCCGGCCGGATTGGCGGATTGGTCGGACGGATTGTCGGCGGCCATTGCCGCATGCAGATGCGTTGGCAATTGCTGGATGTTCACCGTCACGGATGTGCTGCCCGCCTGTTCGCCGAGGGTGTGGCCATTTCCCATATGGATGGGCACGCGGCCGCGAAGATTGGGGAGGGCGAATGTCGTCTGACCATTGCCGCCATAGGTCGTTCCAAGCAGCGCGAACAATGCCTGGTTTTGGTTGATCGGCAAAAACTGGCCATTGCACAGGGCCCAGCCCTTGGGCGGGAAGTTGAACGAGAAGATTTTGATTTCGGAAAGGAATGGTTCGGACATGGATGGACTCCTGGTTCAGGTGAACACGGCTTCGTATTGCATGTGGCTCCCGCTCAATCCGAGGGGAACGAGGAAAATATCGACCTCGCCGAGGGTTTCATTCTCCAGGCGGTAGGTGTGCTGTCGTGCCCACGGAGTCACCGGGCCGTGGAACATCAGCGAAAACGGCTCGTCGCGAATCGGACCTTTTTCGACGGGATGCAGCGTCAGGTGAGTGACGGCCACGAGCGACAGTTCAAGCGTCTGTTCGCCGCCTGTTCGCAGGATGAACTTCTGCTGCAGCGCCTGCGCGAAATCTTCTTTGCTCAGGTTTTTCAACGCGAATATAAAGCAACGGCCGTTTTTTGTTGTTCGGACAAAGTGTTCACGCCTTATCGGCGGATCCGATCTCCGCTGAAGTGTTTCTCCCCGAATTGCGCTCGACAGCAAGGGCGCGTGGCACACTGTTCGTCAGGCGCTGGATTTCTTCAAGCGCTGGAACGTCGTAGCGCGCGTACCACATCCCCACGTGGCCGAAGCGATCGTGCCAGGCCGGGCAGATCAGTTCGTCAGCGGTGTTCTTGAGCATCGCGCGGCATTCTACGGAACCAACGGGAATGGCCACAACGATCTTCGCTGGGGCAAGCTGGCGCATCGCATCAACACTCGCACGTATGGTTCCGCCGGTCCGCGCGCCATTGTCGATCAGGAGCACCGTTCGATTTCGAATGTCCAGCGGCGGGCAATCGCCGCGACACAGTTGGGTTCGGTCCGCGAGCGATGCCAAGGCGTCCTCAACGAACTGTTTGATTCCCGGCTTGGGCTTTTCGGCGAGAGTCGGCAAGCGGCGATCGAGCACCGTGCGGCCGCCGACAGATGCAGCGCAGACGGGCAGGTACGGGCCGTCGGGTGCAAACAGTTTTCGCACGAGGACAACGTCGATTGGAAGGCGCAAGCTGCTGGCGATCGCGATTGCGGCCGGGACGCCGCCGCGAACAAGCGCCAGAACGATTGTGTTCGGATCTGACGAATAGTGTGCCAGATGCGGCGCGAGGAAATGTCCCCCGCTTTCCAGGTCAGGCAGGAGCAAGGCCAGATCGCGCACGCATGCGCCGCGATTCCGGCTGGCTGGCAGTTCTGGCATGGATGAAGACTGCCGGACGGCGCGCGTCAATTGAAGTTCTTTCGTCGTCCGGCAACTCTTTCTCCAACACTCTCCTAAAGTTTCCTGCCGGATCGCCAATACAGAACCTCACGTCGAGTTAACAATAATGAAACTGGCTTTCTTTTTGCGCACTGTTGCGGTCGTCCTTTGTTTTTTGGCCGCGTCCAGCGGTTCGGCGCAATCGGGAGGTCCCGGCCAGGCGCTGAACTTTGATGGCTCCAGCCAATACGTAAGCGTGGCCAACCCGCCGACCCTCGGCACGAACTTCACCATCGAGGCCTGGATCCTCCCGCAACCGGTCGATGATTTGTATCACGGAATCCTTGGATTCCAGCCAGGCGATTCCGCGCAGCGTGCGCCGAGCCTTTGGATCCATGGTCAAAGCGGGCTGCATGCCGGCTTCGGCGACGGGACAAACTGGATTTCTGCGACAACGCCGGCCGGCCTGCTTCGCACGAATGATTGGAATCACGTGGCGGCATCGTACGACGGCGCCACTTATAGACTCCTTCTGAACGGAGCCGTTGTGTTTTCCACAAACGTGGTGGCAGTTCCTTATGCAACGCCCCTCGGCAATATCGGACGGGTTGACAATTATTTCCCCGGCAGCATTGACGAAGTCCGCGTCTGGAACACGCCGCGATCGACCGAACACATCCAGCTGTTGATGCACCACCGCGTGAACGGCTCGGAACCTGGATTGGTCGTCTATTACCATTTCGATGAAGGTTCGGGCGCGTCGACCGCGGATGCTGCGGCCGCAGCCGGAGCGAGCACGGGAACCCTCGTTGGGAATCCCAACTGGATCTCGTCGAGCGCGCCGATCGGGCTCAGCGCCGTCATGCGGGATGAATTGGTGCTCGACGCCGACAATGACGGCAAAATAAGCCCGGGCGACCGGATTCGCTATACGGTTGTTTTGACGAACAGCTCGGGAACTGATTTGCAAGGGCTGCAATTTGGCAGTGATCTCGGAACGAATGTTTCGGTTGTGTCGGTCAACACGTCGCCTGTGGCGCGTCCTGATTCGTACAACGCGATAGGCAATACGCTCCTCACGGTGAACGCGGCGGCAGGTGTTCTTGCGAATGACAGCGACGCCGATGGAAACGCAGTCATGGTTGACCTGTTTGACACAACAACCGCAAACGGCGGCACGGTCGTAGTGAACAATGCCGATGGCAGCTTCACGTATCTGCCCGCGGCGGGCTTTACCGGGACTGACACGTTTTCCTATCGCATCACGGATTCGGGAGGCGCAAAGAGCGCCGGCCTGGTGACTGTGACCGTGGCCGAGATGGTTTGGTATGTGGATGCAAACGCGGCACCGGGTGGCGACGGCCGCTCGACGCAGCCGTTCCAGAACTTCACCAGCTTGAATGGAAATGGCGGCGCGGGCGATGTGGATGGGACTGGTCATTACATCTACGTCCGCACCGGAACCTATGATTCCTCGCTGCGGCTGGAAGCGGAACAAAAGCTGACCGGGCAGGGCGTCGACCTCGTGGTCGCAGGCCAGACCCTGGAAACGGCTGTCGCAAGGCCAAAAATTTCTCCTGCATCGGGGACTGCAATTGTTTTGTCCACCAACAACGTCGTTCGCGGGCTGGATGTGAACCCGTTGAACGGCAAGGGCATTGCTGGAACGAACTTCGCAAGCGTCCAGTTAAGCACTGTGTCAGTCACCGCAAATGGCGGGGCGGCTCTGGATCTCAGCAGCGGCTCCGTATCGGCGACGATTTCAATCCTTGGCTCAACCAACAGCCCGGGAGAGGGCATGCGACTGGTGAATCTCAGCGGCACGTTGACAGTGACCAACGGACTTATCCGCGGTGCGAGCGGAACAGACATCCACGTCGATCAAGGCGCGCCCACGATTACCTATGCGGGTTCAATCACAAACACTGGCGGACGATCGATCGTTGTTCAGAATCTCAGCGGCGGGAGCGTCTCGCTGCCAGGGGTGATTGTGGATTCTGGCACGGGGATCCTGCTGCAAAATAACGTCTCGGGTTCATCCACCATCACCTTTGCGGGAACGCTGAAACAGCTGAACACCGGCTCGAATACGGCAATGACGATCGCCAACAATGCAGGCGCAACAATTCAATTCCTGAATGGCGGTCTCGACATCGACACCACAACAGGCATTGCGGCAAGTCTGAGCGGGGACGGTGCCGTGACGATTTCTGGGGGAAACAACTCGATCAACAGCACCTCTGGAACGGCGTTCGCCGTTTCGGGCGGCAACGGAACGATCGCTTGTGATGCAAACATCACGAACACGACAGGCCGCGTTGTAGAGATTCAAAACCGAACAGGTGGGACGATCACGCTGTCGGGCACGTTGCACAACAGCGGCACGGGCATCCTGGTCCAAAACAATAACACTGGCTCCACGAAGACAATCCAGTTCACGGGTTCCGCAGTGAACCTGAATACCGGCGCCAATGCGGCGGCGACGCTTGCAAACAACAGCGGCACGACCATTGACTTCACTGGCGGGGCGCTGAACATCGACGCCACGTCCGGTGCGGGGTTCAGCGTGACGGGTGGCGCGGCCGCGATCAACGTTACAGGTTCGGCAAACACGATCGATGTCACCACTGGAACTGCGCTCAATGTGGCGAATTCCACGATTGGATCGAGCGGTCTGACTTTTCGGCGCATCACATCCAACGGCGGGTCCAACACAGGGATCATTCTCGACAACACGGGAAGCAGCGGAGGACTCACCGTCACTGGAACGGGGAGCGCGGGTTCCGGCGGAACCATTGCCAACAAGAGCGGCAGCGATGGTTCAACGGGGCAGGGAACGGGTGTTTACCTGAACAATTGCGTGGGCGTTTCACTGTCCCACCTGCAAATGAACGACTTCCAAAATCGGGCGATCTACGGTTCCAGCGTGTCGGGATTCACGCTCGCAAATTCCATCATCAACGGGGTCAACGGCAACAGCGCTGCGGACGCGCTTGGAGACGGCGACGCGGCGAATGACGACGCGTGCGTGAGCTTCAGGAATCTCACGGGCACCGCGACGATTTTGAACTGCACAATCTCGGGTGGATTTGAAGATAATGTGCGCGTGATCAATTCAACCGGGACGTTGAACCGGCTGAACGTTGCGAACGTGACTTTTGGATTGAACGGCACAGCTTCGGGCGACAATTCGCTGCTGATCCAGGCGCAGAACTTCGCGGTGCTGAACGCAAGCATTGTGAATAGCACGTTCAATGGCGCACGCGGTGATGTGTTCCAGTTCGACCTCGGCAATTCCTCAACGGGCGACCTGGTGTTCAGCAACAACCTGTGCATCAACACCCATTCAGCGATTGCAGTGGGCGGCGGCGGCATCACGGTTTCCGGCGGCGGGGTTGTTGGGGCGAATCCGCAGCTCACCTACGACATCAATGCCAATACGTTCCGCGGCGCTCGCGGCGATGCCATTCTTGTGGCGCTGCAAACGGGCTCGGGAACATTCACGGGCCGGATTCGCAACAACACAATCGGTCTCGCTGCAACCGACAGCTCCGGATCGCGAGAGGCGAGTGGAATTGAGGTGCGGGTGGTCAATGGAACAGGCACGCAAAACGTTACCATCGATAACAACCAGATCCGGCAATACAGCAACTTCGGAATTTACCTCGCGACCGCGCAAGGCAGCTTCAACGGAACTATCAATGCGTCTGTTATCAACAACACCGTCGCAAATCCCTCCACGTTCGATGTTCTCGGCTTCAAGCGCGGTATCTATCTCGAGATGGGCGCCTCGACGGGTGACGCCTACTCCGCGTGCGTGGACATCAGAAACAACACGACCGCAGGATCGGGTGACGGCGGGCCAGGCGGGCCGGATATCCGGCTGAGGCGCGTGGTATCCACCTGCACGATCCGGCTGCCAGGATACGGTGGCGGTGACGTCGATACGACGGCGGTGGCGAACTTCATCGCCGCGCAGAACATCGGTGCGGAAACCGTAACGGCAAGCGGGAGCTTCCTCGGCGGGGTTGCATGTCCCACTCCGTAACCGCAACACCGCAACCCGAAAAACAATTTCCATGATACGCTTCAGCCAACTCCTCTCGCTCATCGCGCTCACCCTCGCGTCAGCTCTCTCACCTGCGGCAGGACAGATCGCATTGAACATCGGAGACCTTCCCAGCGGACAGGTGGTGACGATCGTCTGCGAAGTCACGATCAATGATCCGCTTCCTCCGGGTGTTTTTGCGATCACCAACCAAGGGACATTCACCGCGAACAATCTTGCGGCGAAGGTGACGGACGATCCTGATTCGTTTCCGCTGAATGATGCCACGGTCACGTCTGTTGATGCAGAACTGGATTTCGGCGACGCTCCTGCGACATATCCCGTGCTGCTTGTTAACGATGGCGCGCGACATGTGCTGCCTTTCGGTGGCGTGACGCTGTTCCTCGGGGAGGTTCCGCCTGACATTGAGACTGACGGTGCACCGGCGGCCCCGGCCGACGGCGACCAGGATGAGGATGGAGTGCTTTTGCCGGTGGTCTTCAACGGAAACACAATCACCGATGTGCGTGTCACATCCAGCGCAAGCGGACTGCTTAATGCATGGTTTGACTGGAACGCGGACGGGGATTGGGACGATGCCGCGGAGCAGGTCGCGACGAATCTTTCAGTTTCGGCGGGAACCAACGTTGTCGCTGTTGCAGTGCCCAACCTACTGGCGGGCGGCCGCTCGTATGCGCGTTTCCGGCTGAGCAGTGACTCTGACTTGACCCCGCGCGGCCTGGCTTCGAATGGAGAAGTGGAGGACTACGAAATACTGTTGAACGCTGCCCCCGCAATCGCAGGAGTGGGCATGGCACAACCTGTGACTGACAACTCGTGGCTGGCCCCGTTCAGCAGCGCAACCATTACAGATTTACATTCACCCACGCAGACTGTTTCCGCGGTGATTCTGATCGACGAACCCGCGAGGGGACAGTTGAGCAACCTGGGGGACTTTGTCGAAGGTTCTGCGGGCATTTACGAAATGAGCGGGACGCCGGGGGATATTAACCTTGTAATTCAAGGAATCACATTCATTCCGGCGCCGAATCGTGTCGCCGCCGGTTCGACGGAAACGGTCACCTTTGCGCTCTTGCTGGATGACGGTTACGTGACCACGACCAATGTCGGTGGTTCGGTGGTATCGACATCCGTGAACGACGCGCCCTCCATCACCAACCAGCTTTTCACCGTGAGCGAGAACAGCGTCGGGGGAGCACTTGTTGGAGTTGTGTCAGCAGTCGATCCGGATCCTGCCACCACGTTGACCTTCGCAGTTGTGTCGGGCGATGCGGCAGACGCATTCGCATTGGACGTTGCTTCGGGCGAACTGACCGTTGCCAACCCCGCAGCGCTTGATTTTGAAGTCACCACCAACTACGTGCTCACGGTTCAAGTGACCGACGATGGTCCCGGCGAATTGTTCAACACAGCCACTATGACGATCCAGGTGACAGACGCGAACGATGCTCCCACTGACATTGTGTTTTCTGGCGCACCGGTGAACCAGAGCGCAGGTGTAAACGCAATGGTTGGCGAACTATCGTGTTCCGATGTTGACAGTTCGTCGTTCGTGTATTCGCTGGTTGCAGGGGGCGGGGACGCAGACAACGCGCTGTTTAGTATTTCTGACTCCAGCCTCCGCGCAAATGACGCGTCTGCCATGGCCGCGGGAACGTATTCGGTTCGAATCCAGGCCGATGACAACAGCGGTGGAACTTTGGAGAAGCCCTTTCAGATCACCGTTGTGGATACGACGCCGCCTTCCATCAGCATTGGTGCTCCGTCCATTGCGGAAACGAGCGCCGGACCGGTTGAATTTGTCATTACTTACGGAGGTGCCGATGCCATCACCCTGGCGGCGCAGGATGTGACTGTCGGACAGACGGGGTCCGCAGCGGGTTCCGTTTTGGTGACGGGTTCCGGACTCAATACCCGGAGCGTGATCATCACGAATATTTCGGGAAGCGGTTCATTGACCATCAGCGTCGCTGCGGGAACTGCGAGTGATCTGGCAACGAACACCGCGGCGGGTGCGGGGCCGAGCGCTGCTGTTGTTGTCAATGCGGCGCCCTCGATTGCAGCAAACATTGCTTCATTCGAAATCGGCGAAGGAGATTGGGTGACCAATTCGGGCACCTTCGCCGATGTGGAAGGCAACGCAAACGTCTCCGTTTCGGCATCTGCCGGAAACGTCAGCAGTGACGTGGCGGGCACGTGGACGTGGTATTTGAATGCCGCCGATGGTCCCGATGAAAGCCAGACAGTCGTGATTCACGCAGGCGACGGCGTCAGCACGAACGCGGCATCCTTCTCTCTTGTTGTCACAAACCTTGCGCCCGTGGCGATTTCACAAACTGTCACGAACCTCGAGGACGTTGTTGCGAACCTGACCCTGACTGCCAGCGATGCGGGCAACGATTCCATAACGAACTGGGTGATCATTGCGGGTCCCACCAACGGCGTGATCAGCGGCACCTTGCCCGCTGTGATCTACACGCCTGCCACGAATTATTTCGGAAGCGATTCGTTCACGTTTGCAGCGACCGATAGCGACGGGGCTGAAAGCCTGCCTGCGACGGTATTGATTTCCATCATAGCCGAGAACGATCTTCCGCTGGTGGGTGCGGACAACATGACTCGTCCGAAAACGACCCGTATTGCGAAGGCAACCACTGCCTCTCTCATGGAGAACGATACTGATGTGGAAGGTGATGCCTTGGTCATCGATTCGGTCGGAAACGCATTGCCCCTCGGAGCGACGGTTGCGATTGCGGGCAACTTCATCGTCTACACGGCCCCGGCCAACAACGCGGGGAATGGGAGCTTCGCTTACACGGTGACCGATGGTTCCGGATTTGCGACGAATGTCGTGTCCGTTGTGGAGGTGAACGGATTCCCGTCAGGGGCCAATCCCAACTCTGCGGACATTGCCGTGAGCGGACAGGATTTCCGATTGTCGTTTATTGGAGTGCCGGGTCACAGTTATCGCGTGCAGTTCACGACCAATTCCGGCGTGCCCTACGTCTGGAACGAGTTTGATCCGCTGGCGGTTTACACGGCGTCGACCAACGGCCTGTTCCTCCACACCGATGTGAACCCGCAGAGTCCCTGGCGCCTCTATCGCGCTGTGAGAAATCCCTGATCTGCATTCGTCATGAACTGTTTTATGAAGCCCATTTTTTTCAGCTGCGTCGCGGCCCTGATTTGCTCTGCCGGCGCATGCTCCGCCCAGAACATAACCGAAGCGACCCGGACCTTCACTGTGAACACGGCCATCGAGGATCCGTCCGATCCGCCGATGGTGTTTACGGCGACGGTCAGCGATTCATCCATTCTTTCGCTGACGCGCGTTGAAGTCGGGCTGCGCCTGGTGGGAGCTCCCGCAGACAACGGTTTTGCGAGCGACATTTTTCTTTCGCTCAATCTCGACCTGGGGCCTACGAGTGTCCTGCTGAATCGCGTTGGCGTCACAGATTCAAATCCGTTCGGTTTCTTCTACGACGGCTGGGACGTGACGTTTAGCGATGGCGCGCCGAATGGCGACATTCACCTGTTTGATCCAGGCACAGGCGTGTTGACGGGAACCTACGAACCCGACGGCCGGACGAATCCGATCGAAACGATGCGCACCAGCCTCTTGGACGTGTTTAATGGCCGGCCGGGCAATGGCGATTGGCGGCTAGCTGTCGCGGATTTGTCAGAAGGCGGAGAGATGCAGCTCGTGGAATGGTCGATCACCCTGTCGGGAACGGTTGTTCCGGAACCTTCATCCTTCGCGTTCGTCGCAATGGGATTCGGTCTTCTCATCGTGACCAAGATGCGGCGCTAGCACGCTGGCGCGCCTTCGTCTCCGAGCGCCGACGTGCAATCGGCTTGCCGCTTCCAGTTTTGCATTGCGCCGCTGAGTTTAGACAGGCGTGCGTCCTGTCCGAATGGGATGCAACCATCACCGTGCGCGATCGGTTCCTTCAACGTCATAAGCCGACCGAAAGTCGGCGCTCCTGCGGAGGCAAACGTGCCGTTGCGGCCGAATGTCGATCGCAGTTATCTCAGCCGCGCCAGGAACTCGTTCCGGAGGTTTTGATCCTTCTGGAAGGCGCCGTGCATCACGTTGACCTTCATCACGGAATGTGTGTCGCGCACCCCGCGAGCCATTGCGCACATGTGCTTGCCGTCGATCAACACGGCAACGCCGAGCGGTTCGACAATCTGTTCGACAAATGCCGCAATCAGATGCGCAGTCCGCTCCTGGTTCTGGAGACGTCTCGCAAAGTAGCCCGCGATCCTCGCAAGCTTGGAAAGGCCGAGAATCTTCTGGTCGGGGACATAGGCAATGGTGATGTCCATCAGGATTGGAAGAAGGTGATGCTCGCACAAACCCACTTCCTTGATGCCGTCCACGATCACCATGTCGTGGCAAACCGCAGCTTTGCACTCGGCCTTGAACATCTTCGTGAGCTGCTCGGTTCCCATGCGTGACCCTTCCGTCATTTCGATCAGGGCCTTTGCGGCGCGCAGCGGGGTTTCCCTTAACCCCTCCGATTCAACGTCCGCGCCAAGCTCCTGGAGGATTCCGCGATAGTGCTCCGCAATTTTTTCCGGATTGGGCTGTGACATATCGCATTACAGTATGGCCATTGCGCGCCAGCGCAAGGGCAGCGCACGGGTTCAATTCGAGGAAGTTGTGGGTGCCCAAGAAGATGGGCGGAACCGAGGATTTCCCTTTTCACCTGTTCGCGCGCGATTAGTCTGCACCGCGTCGCGTATGAAATTTGGCATCAATACCTATCTCTTCACTTCACCCTTCACGAACGCCAGCACGAAACTATTTCGGCAATTTCGGGAATGGGGCTTCGACTCGGTTGAGATGGCCATTGAGCATCCAAGCCACATTGATCCTGCATTCGTGCGGCGCGAACTGGATCGACACGGCCTTGCGTGCACATCGTTGTGCGCGTGCTTTGGGCCCGATCGCGACCTTCGCGGCACGCCGAGACAGCAGAAGGCGTCGGTGAAATACATCGAGGCGCTTCTCGATCACATGGTCGTGCTGGGATCCACATCGCTAATCGGCCCAGTGTATTCGTCCGTGGGACGCGCCGATGCCGTTCCAGGCCCCGAATACCGGAAGCAATGGAAAACAGTGGTGCAACATCTGAAGCACCTCGCAGCCTACGCCGAGGATCGGAATTGCCGGATTTGCGTTGAACCGTTGAATCGGTTCGAGACCGATTTCATCAATACATGCGACCAGGTCCTCGCATTGCTCAAAGCCGTCGGCAGTCCAGCCCTTAAGATCCTTCTCGACACATTTCACATGAACATTGAGGAGAAGGATCCGTGCGCCGCCATTCGCAAGGCGGGAAAACATTTGGGCCATGTGCATGCGTGCGGCAACGACCGCGGCACACCGGGCAATGATCACACGGACTGGCAAGCGATCGGCATCGCGCTCAAGGATGCCGGATACAACGACCTCATTGTCATTGAATCATTCACACCCGACGTGAAAGTCATTGCCCGCGCTGCTGCGATCTGGCGCAGGATCGAGCCGACACGCGATGAGATTGCTGTGGACGGCCTGAAGTTCTTGAAGCGCGCGTTCAAGTGATGCTGGCCGCAAACATGTTCTCGAAGTTGACCTTCAAACTTCAATTGTCTGGAGCGGCTTCCACCGCCAGTGCAGCACGATGGCTCCTTACGCTTTTCGTGTTCCTCGCGGCGCCTGCTTATTCTTCAGCGCAACCCGCCGACATCGTCATTGATGATTTTGAGGGTGACTCGTATGCGCCCTGGCGGGCGGTGGGCAGTGCCTTTGGGGCCGGGCCGGCGCGGGGAATGTTGCCCAATCAAATGCCGGTTGAAGGATTCCTCGGCAAGGGTTTCGTGAATTCCTTCCACAAAGGCGATGACTCTGTCGGAACGCTGACTTCTCCAGAGTTCAGGATCGAACGACGGTTTCTGCAGTTCCTGATTGGGGGTGGAGGTTGGCCGGGCAAGACATGCCTGAACCTGGTTGTTGACGGCAAAGTCGTGCGAAGCGCAACGGGACCGAACGTGCATTCGGGGGGCAGCGAACGCCTGGCTCCGCAGCAATTGGAGGTCGTTGAGTTCTTGGGCCGGACCGCTCGCATTCAAATTGTCGATGAGGCTGCCGGGACATGGGGGCACATTAACGTGGATCAGATTGTCCTGACAGATCGCGAGGTGCCTGCATGGCTGCCGCCTCAGGACGTGGAGCGGACGATGTTGATTGAGAAGCGCTACCTGCACTTGCCGGTAAAAAGCCGCGCTCCGACGCGCCGCGTGTCACTGATCGTCGCGGGCACAGTCGAGCGGGAATTCGACCTGGAGATTGCCGACAGCACGCCTGACTGGTGGGCATTCGTGGACATAAGCCATTTGAAAGGGAAGATGATCACTGTGCGCGCAGCGAAACTTCGGCGGGATTCCGTGGGGCTTAACGCGTTGGATCAGTCGGACGAAATCAAGGGCAGCGACAGCCTGTATGACGAGGCGCAGCGCCCGCAGTTTCACTTCACCTCGCGGCGGGGCTGGCTGAATGATCCCAACGGTCTCGTCTTCTATAAGGGCGAGTATCACCTGTTCTACCAGCATAATCCGTATGGCTGGAACTGGGGAAATATGCATTGGGGCCACGCGGTGAGCACCAACCTGGTGCATTGGCGCGAGTTGCCGATTGCGCTGCATCCCGACAAACATGGCACCATGTTTTCAGGATCGGCGGTGGTCGACTGGAACAACACGGCGGGTTTCCAAGCGGGGAACGAACCGCCACTCGTTGCAATGTTCACCGCGGCTGGCCGTCCTTTCACGCAGGGCCTTGCCTACAGCAACAACCGCGGGCGCACGTGGACCAAATACGAGAAGAACCCTGTGGTCAGGCACATTATTCGTGAGAATCGCGATCCCAAAGCATTCTGGTTTGAGCCGGAAAAAAAGTGGGTCATGGCGCTGTATCTTGATCAGAGCGATTTCGGCTTGTTCGAATCGCGCGACCTGAAGCAGTGGAGCAAGCTGAGCCAGTTGACGATTCCCGGCGATTCCGAGTGTCCCGAGTTTTTCGAAGTGGCCGTCGATGGAGATCCGAAGCAAACGCGCTGGATTTTCCACGGTGCAAACGGCCGGTACTTTGTGGGCAGCTTCGACGGCTGCCGGTTCGCTCCCGAATCGGGGCCGCACACGCTGCAACACGGCAATGCGTGGTATGCGTCGCAAACGTTCAACGACGTCCCGGGTGACCGTCGCATCCTCATTCCTTGGGCGCGGATGACCGAACGCGATGTTCCATTTCACCAGCAGATGCCCTTCAACCAAATGATGGGACTGCCTGTGGAACTCACGCTTGTTTCCACGGCCCATGGCATACGCCTGAGGGCCAATCCCGTTTCTGAGTTGGCGGTGCTGCGCGGCCGCACCCACGCGATCGAATCGGGCGCGGTTCAACCCGGCGACAATCCGCTGTCTGCTGTCACTGGCGAACTGTTCGAGCTGGTTGCCGATATCGCGCCGCGTGACGCCAGGTTGCTGACCTTCAATCTCCGCGGCGAGCACGTGACTTATGATGTTAAAAAACAGGAGCTGTCCTGTGCCCGCAGCGTGGCATCATTAAAACCGCGCAATGGCAGGATTGAATTGCGCCTGTTTGTCGATCGAACGGCAATCGACATCTTTGGCAATCAAGGCGAAGTGTACATGCCGATCGGGCGGGCTCTTCCATCCGGGAATCGGACCATCGGATTGTCGGTGGAAGGCGGCCGTGCAACCATTCACTCATTGCGCGTCTTTGAGCTGCAATCGTCATGGAAATGACGAGTCGGTGAACCGGCGAATGTGTTGAAATATCCGCACCGCCGTGCCGTGACGAGTCAACGGCGCGGCGCTGAATATTCAGATGCTGCCTCGGATGATTCGGAATGATGGCAGATTGGTGGGCCCGATGACCGGCACGTTGTTCGTGGTTGGGATCACACCAAAGGCGGCCTGGCTGAAATAGTGATGCCATTCAACCGTTGCCCCCGTGTTGGTGACAGTATGGACGGAAGTCCAGTCCAGCTGATTGGTTGAGATCTGCAATGTGGCAACGGCGCCTCGCAGCATGTTGGTTTTAAGCCAGGCATCCTGCGCAGGAACATAGGAACTTGCGCCGGGTTCGCTCGGGGCGTAAGTGCGGACATAAACCGACAGCTGACCGCGTTTGGTCGCAGCGGGGTAAGTGACTGGCGCGTTTGGCGCTTGAGTGAAGGTTCCCCACCGCAAAACATCGAATTGTGGAAAGCCGAATTGCGGGGAATCTGCGGTCTGCAGGCGGGGACCCATGCGGTTGAAGGTGATCTTCACAGGTCCGTTGATAATTCCCGGCCCGGCGCCTCCAGTATTCCCATTCGTATCCGCGCAATTCAACCACGCGCCTGTTTGTGACCGCTCGATCACGGACGCCCAGCCATTCGTTGCAATGTTATCCGCGACCGAAAAAAGAACGTCCGGACGCGTTACGCGCCGAATCGTGAGTTGTTGGCGCCTTACTCCATTTGTTACGAGAAACGTGGGATAGGAAAATGTCTGCGCGACAAAACGCGATCCTCGTTTTTTGTGCCGGACAAACCGGATTTTTTCAACACCTTCCCGGGGGGCGATCGCCGGGCCGCTGCGGCGAAGGCGTGCTCCGGGGGGCAGGGCTTCCACGTTCACGTTTGTCCTGCTGAGCAGGTAACGGAGGCCGCCGGCGTCGTCACGCGAGAGCCCGGTGAAGAACAAGCCCGGGCTCAGTTTTCCGTCGGCCACCGGTGACGCATCACCAATCGGGTTTGCCCGCAATTCGCCTGCATCCGCAAACAGTTCACCCATCCAGACGTTCCAATACACCACGCCTGTGTAGAGCACACCATTGACGGTTCGGCTCGCGCCGCGTGTTTCGGGATCGAAGTTGCGGAGCAGAATGAGGTTTTCGTAAACCGAGTTGTCCCATTGAGCTTCGTCGGCATGCTGGCCAAAGTAAGGATCCCAGCGCCGCAGCGTAAATATGTGCGAGGAAGGGGCGGCGAGGCCCATCTGTTCAAGCAGGCAGAAGAGCGTTGCGGACTTCAGGTCGAACAATCCCGCGCTGGCCGCCTGGGCATTCATGCGGCGCACGTCGAGCGCGAAGCTGTCCAGGGACACGTTTGAGGAGCGAGGCACGGCGTTCAAAGTTTGAATCGCCATCTCCACGGCGCGAACGCCTTTCTTTCCGAAATATTGAACGAACGCATCATCAAAGCCGTACGTCACAATAGGAACGTTCCAGCGATATTCCTCGTCGAGTGCCATTGGCCCCCCGATCCCGCCGTCTTCCCGGTAACCGTTGGTTTCTGTCATCCAATCCGCATGGGGACCGAGCAGGGAGAAGGCGCGCGCCTGGGTGCAGGCCAGCGCGAGGACGAGTGCAATGAGTGAGCAGTGAGTGGGGTTCATAACCGCGACCTTTTCATAGGACGAGGATAAGACCCATGGTCCCGGTAACAAGGATGGGGACTTCGGACAAGCGGCCGTATTATTCCGTATTCAAATGATACGGACATCCCGCTGCGGAATCCTCAGGGCAGAGGCGTTGAACGCGTGGGATGCTTGCGAAGGAGAGCCGAAGTGGGTGCGGATGCGATTGAATTGCCCCGAGCTGATGCGCAGCGCGGCACCTCTGCCTGGCGAGTGCAAGACGCTACTGCACAGCCGGGCGAACCCGTTCGGTCAGCAGGCGATAACCCTCTGCGCTGAAGTGGAGCTTGTCTGCGACGAACAGTTCAGGCCGTGGCTGGCCATCAGTGCCGAGCACCATGTCGTAGGTTTCGACATAACGAACCCCGTCGATCTGGTGCGCCCATTCCTTGACGAGATTATTGAACTTCTTTTCCCGAGCGGCGTTGTTCCATCGGGCAATGGTTGGGTTCCACGAGATAAACACAATTTCAACGCGAGGCAGCCGCTGGCGAACGAGGCGCACGAACTCCTTGAAATCGGCGAACACGGTTTCTGGAGATTTGCCATTGGCGAGATCGTTTCCACCACAACGCATGACGATCTTTTTCGGCTTGTAGGGAAAGATGATTCGATCCGCGTAATAGGTGCAATCGACGATCTCGCAGCCACCCACGCCACGGTTGATCGCGGGCGTATCCGGAAAATCCTGGGCGAGTGTCTTCCAGAGCCGAATTCCTGACGAGCCGACAAAGAGGACGGCATTGGCGGGCGGCGGACTCGTTCGATCCTGCGCCTCGTACGCGCGGACTTCCGGTTCCCACACGGCAAAATTGTGGTTCGTGTCTGCAGCCTGCAGCAGCGTCGGAACGATCAGCGCGAGAAGCACCAGGCGATGGGCAATGCGATTCATGTCGCTACTGTGTGATCCCGCGCGGGGTTTTCGCAATCCGATTTCGAGGTCCAGCTTGGATCCGCATTCGTGCAACCGTGATGCATTGCGAACCCGCGGCAGCTCCAGGACTCCTCGTCAAATGGAGAGCCGAAGCGGGCATGGTTCGATAGCACCATCCCTTATTCACCCCATTAATGGCAAAAAAATCGTGAGATCTTTCCCAAACTTTGCTTGCGCGGGTTTGGACGGCTGTTAAGAATTCGCGCCATCATCAAGCGACAGTCGCGTGTTAGCCTTGGCAGAATGCGCGATATGGGCGGCTCTTTTTTGCTTTCAGGAAAAGCAACAGAGGGCTTGCAAGCGCAGTGATGATGCCTGGCCCAGCGCGATGGTTCAGGAGTGGAAGCGGTGGAATGTTCGGACTGAAACGAAAATAATGTCAGCGATTTTCCCAAAATGGACCAACAGGTTGCCGTTGTACTTCATCATCGGCCTGCTGTTGGTGGGGTCTGCCGTGACGGCAGGCGTCTGGTATTACTGCACTCCGAAGTACTCGCGTGTCGGATATCAGCCGATCCAGCCGGTTCCGTTCTCCCACGCCACGCACGCGGGACAGCTCGGAATGGATTGCCGCTATTGCCATAACAACGTCGAACAATCCTGGTTTTCGAACATCCCGGCGGCCTCCACGTGCATGAACTGTCACAACCAGGTGCTGAAGGATGACCCGCGGCTTGCGCCCGTGCGGGAGAGCGCCGCGAGCGGGAAGCCGATCCCATGGGTGCAGATCCACAAGCTCCCCGACTTCGCTTACTTCAATCACTCCGTCCATGTGAATCGTGGAATCAGCTGTGTGGAATGCCATGGGCGCATCGATCAGATGGAGGAAGTTTACCATGCGAAGCCGTTTTCAATGGCTTTCTGCCTGGAATGTCATCGGCAGCCGGAAACGCGTTTGCGTCCCGTCGACAAAGTCACAGACCTTGCGTGGCAGCCGGAATCGCCCGCCAAGCAGCTGGAGTTCGGACAGCGCGCGATGAGGGATTGGAAAGTCGAATCGCTGCAAACCTGCTCAGCCTGTCACCGCTGAACCCTTTAATTTACGATTTATGATTTACGATCTTCAATCGGTGTCCCTGACGTGGCGGCGTGGAGCCGTCCTGGGTGGCAGCCTTTGAAAATCGTCATCGGCCGGCAATGAGCAAAACCATTCCCCCAGTTTGTCCTGAACCGGAAACGGGCCGTCGTTATTGGCGCAGCCTGGATCAATTGGCCGAGACGCCGGAGTTTCGCCAGTGGCTCGAACGCGAGTTCCCCCAGGGCGCCAGCGAGTTCACCGACGAGGTTTCCAGGCGGCACTTCGTCAAGATCATGTCCGCCTCGTTCCTGCTCGCCGGCCTTGGATTGGGCGCGACTGGATGCCGACGGCCTGTGGAGCGGCTTGAACCGTTCGGCAAGCAGCCCGAAGGCTACGTTCACGGCGTCCCGCAATTCTTTGCAACGGCAATGCCCACGCGCAGTGGCGCGGTTCCGCTGGTGGCAAAGTCCTACGAAGGACGCCCGATCAAGGTCGAAGGCAATCCGCTGCACCCCGACAGCAACGGCGGAACTGACCGCTGGTCGCAGGCATCGATTCTCAACCTTTACGATCCGGATCGGTCACGCCGCTTCACGAAGGGTGGAACGAACGTCGCGCCCGAAGCGGCGTTTGATTTCCTGAAGGAACTGTCTGCGAGTGCCCAGCGTAACGGAGGCCAGGGCCTCGTGTTTCTCCTGGAACGCAATACATCGCCCTCGCGCCAGCGCTTGCAGCAGGTCGTTGCCCGCAAATTCCCTCAGGCGAAA
The DNA here is from genome assembly GCA_035629175.1 of Verrucomicrobiia bacterium. Taxonomy (NCBI): domain Bacteria; kingdom Pseudomonadati; phylum Verrucomicrobiota; class Verrucomicrobiia; species Verrucomicrobiia bacterium. The sequence goes on from DASPIL010000103.1 coordinate 52,810, forward strand.
TGGTTCGTCCACGAAGCCATCGACACCGACATCCATCGCCGCGCCGCATCGGAGGCTTTTGGCGCGTCGGTGAAGCCTTATTTCCACTACGACAAGGCGAAGGTCATCCTCTCGCTCGACTGCGATTTCATTGGGGCGGAAGAAGATGTTCATAACAACATCCGCAAGTTTGTGGATGGGCGCCGCATCGAAACGCCGAAGAGCGAGATGAATCGCCTCTACGTCGTCGAAGCGTTGATGACGCTGACTGGCGTCAATGCGGATCATCGGTTGCGCACGGCATCCAGCAAGGTCGGCGCGATTGCCGCGGCGATTCTCACCCAACTCAATGGCGGCCAGGCGCAGGTTCCGGCAGGTGTAAACAACTCGTGGATCACTGAATGCGCGGCCGACCTGAAGGCACACGCGGGGCGCTCGCTCGTTGTTGCCGGTTATCGGCAACCGCTCGAAGTTCACCTTCTCGCGCATGCGATCAATGCGGCCCTGAACAACATTGGCCAGACCGTGGTGCTGCACGAGACTCCTGCATTCAATGCGGGCAGCCTCGCTGAGCTGGCTCAAGCGCTGAACGCAGGCCAGATCGAAACGTTGGTGATGCTTGGCGGCAATCCCGCCTACACGGCCCCTGCGGATCTTGATTGGCTGAACGCGCAGGCGAAGGCAAAAAGCGTGGTGCGTCTCGGCTACTACGAGGACGAATCGTTCCAGATCACCAAGCGCGCCAACGATTGGCATTTTCCCGCAGCGCACTATTTGGAAAGTTGGGGCGATGTTCGCACCAGCGACGGCACGCTCGTTCCGATCCAACCGCTGATTGCGCCTTTGTTCGGCGGTGTCACTGAAATCGAAATCCTTGCGCGCATCGCGGGCGAGGAAGTGGTCAAGCCGTATGACATCGTGCGCCAGACCTTCGCTCAAGCCGGCGGATCGGCCGATGACCTCGCGTGGACTCGCTTCCTCCACGACGGTTTCCTGCAAGGGTCTGCGGCAAAGCCCGCCAGCGCGCGCGCAAACGCAGGCGCGCTTTCACAGGCTGCTTCCCGCATTCAGGCAGGCAATCCATCCAGGGACAGCCTCGAGGTGGTCTTTCATCGCGATTACAGCCTGGATGACGGGCGGTTCACGAACAACGGATGGCTCCAGGAACTTCCTGATCCCATCACAAAATTCGTTTGGGACAACGCGGTTCTCATCAGCCGCAAAACAGCCCGCGAACTTGGCGTCAAGAATTCGGATGTCGTCGAGGTGAAACTCGGCAATCGTTCCCTTCGCGGACCGATCTGGATTCAGCCTGGAATGGCTGATTACACGATCGGCCTCGCGCTCGGTTACGGCCGCGAGCTTGCCGGCCGCGTTGGCAGCAAGGTCGGATTCAACGCCTACGCGATCCGCAGTGCAACGGCCGGCGATATTGTGGTTGGGGCAACGGTTGCCAAGACTTCCGACACGTATCCGATTGCCTGCACGCAGGATCATTGGTCGATGGAAGGGCGCCCGCTGGTTCGCGAAGGCACCCTCCAGCAATACAGCGAGAATTCACATTTCGTGAAGAACATGGACGGGCACCAGCCGCCGGGCGGCAACCGTTCGTTGTATCCGAATCCTTTCGACAAGGATAAGGAACGCGCGCATCACCAGTGGGGTATGGCAATCGACCTTGGCGCGTGCGTCGGCTGCGCCACCTGCACGATCGCGTGCCAGAGCGAGAACAACATCCCGATCGTTGGCAAGGACCTGGTTTCTCGCGGCCGCGAAATGCACTGGCTCCGCATCGACCGTTATTATGCGGGCCCGGCGGCGATGCATCGTTGGGAGTCGATGTTCACCGCAGACACTTACAAGAACGAAGACCAGCAGCAGTTCGAGGAATGGATTGACGATCCGCAGGTGGTGACGCAGCCGATGCTTTGCCAGCATTGCGAATCGGCGCCGTGCGAGAACGTTTGTCCCGTCAACGCGACCGTGCACGACCAGGAAGGCCTGAACGTGATGGTTTACAACCGTTGCGTCGGCACGCGTTATTGCTCGAACAACTGCCCGTATAAGGTTCGCCGCTTCAATTATCTCGATTACAACAAGCGCCCGCTGAAGGACCTGAAGGGGCCGTTCTATCCGCCGTCGTTTGCGAATGGAGCGTTTTCAAAGTGGGTCAAGGATCCGACCGATCCGACAGCAGGCATGCGCGAAGAGGACGAATGGGATCTCATCAAGATGATGAAGAATCCGGACGTCACGGTCCGCATGCGCGGAGTGATGGAGAAGTGCACGTTCTGCGTTCAGCGCATCGAAGGTGCGAAGATCGCGCAGAAGGTCAAAGCTGGAGCTTCAGGCGATGTCATCGTTCCTGACGGCACCTTCACGACAGCGTGCGCCCAGGCTTGCCCTGCGGGAGCCATTGTATTTGGCGACATCAACGACGCGAACAGCAAGGTTTCAAAACTGAAGGCGCAGGAGCGGAATTATTCCGTATTGGACTTCCTGCTGACGAAGCCGCGGACGACCTATCTGGCGCGCTTGCGCAACCCGAATCCGCGCATGCCCGATTACGCCGATCCCGCGACGGAATACCCGTTGAGCCTGGATGAGTACAAGATGAGAAATGGAGACCCGTTTGGACATCATGGCGAACATGGCGCAGCGGAAGCCGGAACAGGCGCCAGTGTTGAGAAAGGACATCACTAATGTCTGCCAAGGTGAATAACGCTGCGTTGCCGACGGTTCCCGCGGAGCTCGCGCGAATTCCTCTGGTTCAGAACCAGCGCGACATTGGCTGGATTTCTGATCGGGTGGTATCCATCACTGAAGGCCGGCCCCCGCTCTGGTGGTGGGCCTGTTTCATCCCGAGCGTGCTCTGCCTGGGAATGCTTGGCTTCATGCTGGCTTACCAGATCACGACCGGCGTTGGCGTCTGGGGAAACATGCACCCGGTCATGTGGGGCTGGGACATCATCAATTTCGTCTGGTGGATCGGTATCGGCCATGCAGGAACGTTGATTTCAGCGATTCTCTTCCTGTTGCGGCAGCGCTGGCGCACGGCGGTGAACCGCGCCGCCGAAGCCATGACGATCTTTGCCGTCATGTGCGCCGGCATTTATCCGGCACTGCACGTGGGCCGCGTTTGGTTCGACTGGTGGCTGTTCCCAATCCCGAACTCGAACGGCCCGATCTGGCCGCAGTTTCGTTCGCCCCTCATGTGGGATGTGTTCGCGGTTTCGACCTACTTCACCGTATCCGTGTTGTTCTGGTACATGGGATTGATCCCCGACCTCGCGGTAATGCGCGATCGCGCGACGAGCAAGATTCGCCAGTTCCTTTACGGACTGTTCTCGCTCGGCTGGACGGGATCGAATCGCCACTGGAGCAACTACGAAAAAGCCTATTTGCTGCTCGCGGGCCTCTCGACACCCCTCGTGTTGTCCGTGCACTCGATCGTGTCATTGGACTTTTCCGTGTCGCAGTTGCCTGGCTGGCACACGACGATTTTCCCGCCCTACTTCGTGGCAGGCGCGATCTTTTCAGGATTCGGCATGGTTCTGACGCTGTTGATTCCGCTGCGCAAGTTGTGCCACCTCGAGGACATCATCACGATGCGGCACATCGACATCATGTGCAAAGTGACGCTCGCGACTGGCTCAATTGTCGGTTACGCCTACGCGATGGAGTTCTTCATTGCCTGGTACAGCGGCAGTGCGGCAGAGCAGTTCCACTTCATGAACCGCGCGCTCGGCCCTTATCAATGGGGCTGGATTCCGATGATCGCATGCAACGTCATCATCCCGCAATTATTCTGGTTCAAATGGTTCAGGCAGAACCTGATTGCCGTGTTCATCCTTTCAATCATCGTCAACGTGGGAATGTGGTTCGAGCGATTCGTGATCATCGTGATCGGCTTGCATCGTGATTTCCTGCCGAGCAGCTGGGGATACTTCCGTCCGACGTGGGTCGACATCTGCACGTATCTGGGAACGTTCGGCTTGTTCTTCACCATGTTCCTGCTGTTCATGCGTTTCCTGCCGATGATCGCGATTTCCGAGGTGAAGGGCGTGACGCCGCAGTCGGATCCGCATCATCCCATGGGTGGAGCCAAGCATGAGGAAAGAATTCCTGAGTCTGAAGGAGGTTTGACGCCATGATTACCGCCAGACCGTACGGTATCATTGCCGAGTTCACGAATCCCGCGGCGATCATGCACGCGGCCGAGAAAGTCCGCGACGCAGGGTTCTCGCGCTGGGATGTTTACACGCCATTTCCCGTGCATGGAATGGACCGTGCGATGGGATTGAAGAATTCGAAGGTCGGATGGTTCTCCTTTCTCGGAGGGGTGGCCGGTTACACCACCGGAATGCTGATGATCTGGTGGATGAACGCGGTGGACTATCCTCTGGTCGTCGGCGGCAAGCCGATGTTCAGCCCGTTCGCGGCGTTTCCGCCGTCCTACGAACTCACGATTCTGTTCGGCGCGTTTGGCGCGTTGGGTGGCATGCTGTTCTTGAATCGCCTGCCGCGGTTGCATCATCCGCTTCTCAAGAATCGCCGTTTTGCCAAGGTGACTCACGATCGCTACTTCCTCGTGATTGAGACGAGTGATCCGAAATATTCCGAAACCGGCACGGTGAAGCTGTTGAAGGATGCCGGCAGCAATCACATTGAGGTGGTGGAGGAGTAATGCGCTATTTCCTTTTAATCTTTGGTATCACAGTGGTCGCAATCATGGCGATCGCGGGCCGTCGATTTGATGACGGCGGCGCCATGTCGCGCAAACCGCCGCTGTATATTTTTCCCGACATGGACCGCCAGCTGAAGCTGCGTCCGCAGGAACCCAACGCGTTCTTCGCCAATGGCCGCAGTTCCCAGCTGCCCGTTCCAGGAACCGTCGCCCAGGTGAAACCGAAAATGGTTTCGGGGCAGCCTGTGTTTCCGTTCGAAGACGTTCCCGTGAACACGGGGCACATCGCTGGAACCACCAATTTTGTTGAAGTCAATCCACTGCCGATCAACGCGGAACTCCTCAAGCGCGGCCGGCAGCGCTTTGCCATTTCGTGCGCACCCTGCCATGGTGCAACCGCGGATGGAAATGGAATCACCAAGAAGATTGGTGCGATGGCGGTTGTTGCAAATCTGCACGACCGGCGAATTGTGGAAATGACCGACGGGGAGCTGTTCCATGTCATCACCCATGGCCGCAACCTGATGGGGCCGTATGGACCAACAGTTCCGACGGAAGATCGCTGGGCGATCATAGCGTATCTGCGCGCGCTGCAGTTGAGCCGGTTGGGAACGATCGACGACGTGCCGCAGGAGCTGCGGGGCACTTTGACTAGGTAAACTATGAGTTCGCATTCCAAATCTGCCAAACAGACGCCGTTCGATCTTTCGCGCTGGCGGAATGTGCCGGCGTTATTGATGTTCGGCGGCGGCGCGGTGACGCTGATCGGCGCGCTCGTGAGTTTCCTGGTGCTGAAGGACGGAGGAAAGAACTTCGCGTTTTCCTGGCTGGTCGCCTACATGTTCTGTCTCAGCATTTGCCTTGGCGCACTGTTCCTCGTGCTGGTCCATCATTTATTTGATGCAGGCTGGTCTGTTCCCATCCGCCGGTTTAACGAGCATATCGCTTCGATGTTGTTTCCCTGGATGGCGATTCTCTGGATTCCCATCGCCCTGTTCTCAAAGCACCTTTACGCCTGGATGACGAAGAACCCGGAAATGGATCACGCGCTTCATGCCAAGGAGCCGCTGTTCACAATTCCTGGATTTTACATTGTTTCGGCTGTTTGCTTTTTGATCTGGTGGGTTCTCACCCGCGGCTTGCGTTCGTGGTCCTTGAAGCAGGACGACGTTGGCGGAGCGATTCCCACCCACAAAATGCGCGGCTATTCCTATTGGGGCATCTTCGCCTTCGCCGTCACGCTCACGCTGGCCGCCGTGATGTGGATGAAGGGCATGCAGCACGAGTGGTTCTCGACCATGTATGGCGTCGTGTATTTCGCAGGCAGTGTGTGGATGACCCTCGGTTTGGTTTACATCATCACGGCGTTGCTCGACCGGCAGGGAATCCTGACCGACGTGCTGCATGAGCATCAGTATTATTTCATCGGCTCGCTGATGTTTGCGTTCACGGTGTTCTACGCCTACATCCATTTCGCGCAATACTTCATCATCTGGAACGGCAACATTCCGGAGGAGACCTTCTGGTATTTGATTCGCGAGAAAGGAACCTGGTTTTTCGTCGGGATGATTATCATCTTCGGTCATTTCTTCATGCCTTTCCTCGCCTTGCTGCGGATTGACCTGAAGAACGTGTTTCCATATATCGCGGCAATTGCTGGCTGGAACTGGCTGATGCATTACTTCGACATGGCGTTCCAGATCAAGCCTGTGCTCTATACGGAAGGATATCCCCTGCGCTGGCTGTGGCTGGATATCGGCATCCTGGCGTTCATGGTGGGATTGCTGGCCAAGGTGTTCATCGCCAAATTCGCGAGCGCCGCTCCGTTCCCGACAAAGGATCCCCGTTTGATCGAAGCGATGGGACATTATCATCCTGTCCCGACACAGATTTCCGGCGGCGAGCTGGATGAGTGCGATGACGGGCCGCAACCCGGACACGCGAAGTAACGCCATGAATTCTGAATCTCTCGAAACTCCGAGGAACGCTGCCACGACGGCGTACGTTGTTGCCATTGCCGGCGCGTTCCTGATCGTCGCTGGCCTGGTGTGGGCGCTCCGGCATTACAACCAGGTGGAACCTGTCAATGCAGCCCGTGCTGCGGAACGCGCCCTGGCGCTCCAGGAACTTCGGGCGGCTGAGACTGATGTGCTGACGAGCGTCGCCTGGCTGGACAAGGGCAAGGGGATTGTGCGTTTGCGAGTGGACGATGCCGTTCGCCTGGTAGAGCAACGCTGGGGCAGCGACCCGGTCGCTGCACGGAAGGATTTGATCGCGCGGGTCGAGAAAGCCACAGCGGTGCCTCCTGCCGCACCCGCGCAACCCAGCCCGTTCGAGTAAGCCGTGGCCGCCTCGATGAATCCTTCGTGTTCCACCACCGTGGCCTTGGAGCCTGATCCGGCGTTGCGCCGCATCGATGCGTCCGTCTCGGCACCATTGATAGCGCTGTTTTATGGGAGCGCCATCTGGCTGGTGCTGGGTTCAATCTTCGGCCTGCTCGCATCCATCAAGTTTCACGGACCAAACTTCCTGGCGAATTGCGAATGGCTGACCTACGGGAGGCTGTATCCCGCTGCAACGAACGCGCTGCTTTACGGATTTGCGATTCCAGCGGGGCTTGGGGTGGGTTTGTGGATCATCGCAAGGGTCGGCCGAATTTCTGCAGTGCAGCCCGCGGTCATGGTTTTGGGCGCCAAACTCTGGCACCTGGGTGTCCTGATTGGCTTAATCCAGATTTTTGCCGGGAACACCACCGGGTTTCAAAGTCTGGAAATGCCGAAATCAGCGGCGGTGCTTCTGTTCCTCGGGTATTCGCTGGTAGCCGTTTGGACGCTGCTCACGCTGCACGCGAGAACCGTCAGGGCCTTGACTCCAGCCCAATGGTTTCTGATTGCGGCGCTCTACTGGTTCCCGTGGATTTTCTCGACCGCACACCTGTTGCTGACGATGTTCCCTGTTCGCGGAGTGACGCAGTCGGTGGTGGCGTGGTGGTTCGCCGCCAACCTGCATATTGTCTGGTTGGGACTTGTCGGACTCGCTGCGATTTTCCACTTCATTCCAACATTGATGAATCGCGCCCTGCACAGCGATTACCTGGCGTACTTCACTTTCTGGACCATCATCCTGTTCGGTGGATGGTGTGGCATCCCGAGCACGGCTCCGCTGCCCGCATGGATGCCCGCGCTCAGCACCATAGCAACCGTTCTCACACTGGTCACAGTCCTGTCGGTGGTCGTGAATGTGTATCGCACGTGCGGACGCGGCTGTGCGCAAAGTGAGAATCCGGCTCCAGGCAAGTTCATTGCGTTTGGCGCAATGGCGTTCGTCGTTGCGTGGTTGATGAACGTTGCCGTGGCGCTGACTGAACTGACGCCGTTCCTGCACTTCACGTGGTTTACATTCGCACAGTCGCACCTCAACGTTTTCGGGTTCTTCAGCCTCACGATGATTGGCGCCATTTATTACATCGTGCCTCGTGCCACGGGCGTTGCCTGGCCATGCGCAAATCGAATCCGGGCAAATTATTGGCTGGCGGCCATTGGAACGGTTCTATACGCCGGGCCGCTCGCGATCGGCGGGATCGTTCAGGGGGTCAAAATGAGCAATCCCGAAACCGGGTTCGGAGCTGTGAGCCGCGCCTACCTCATGCCGCTGCGCATCAGCTCGATCGGTGAAATCCTGATCCTCACCGCGAACGTGCTCCTCTTGTTTAATCTCACTTCCGTGCTCGTGCGCTTTGCAAGGCAGCAACTGCGGCCTGTGGAAACTTCCTCAACCTCGGCAACCGTTGCGGAGGTGAAATCATGAATTACGGCGCCTTGATTTTTCTGGCTGCGTTCGTCGGCATTTCCGCTTCCTGGTTTGGGTTCGTCATGACGCCTCAACTCCAATTGGGCAACGCCCGGCAGGGAACGAACACCGTGAACACGGCACAGCTCTATCCGCTCGCCCGCCCTGGACTCGCCCAGGAAGGCTTGCAGGTGTACCGCGAGAACGGCTGTGTCTACTGCCACAGCCAGCAGGTAGGGCAAACGGGAACCGAGGTGAATTACATCCTGACAGAGGCGGGAACAAACGCGGCCGCGGTGGCAGAGGCCCTCCTCAATGCGCGCCTCGGCCTGACCAATGCCAACGCGGCAGGATTGGTTGCCGGCCTTCCAAAACCTGTCTTGCGAAATGTCAATATTGCCAGCGCGAAGAAAGCCGCAAAGGCGGCTCGTGAAGCGGGTGGACAGGGGCAGGTCGAAATTGTTCCCGTAGGCTCTGACATCGAACGGGGCTGGGGCAAACGGAGATCTGTCGCTCAGGATTATCTGTATGATTATCCCGTGATGCTGGGTTCCCATCGGATTGGCCCTGACCTGGCCAATGTCGGGACGCGTTTGCCTGATCCCATGTGGCATTACAGGCATCTGTATGCTCCCCGAACGGTTGTTCCTGATTCCGCAATGCCTTCCTATCGCTTCCTGTTTGAACAGCGAAAGCTGAACCCGGGCCAGCCTATTCCTGAAGAATCCATCGCTTTGAATGCAGAAGGTGGATTGCATGACCCGGCGAAAGACAGTGCCGCGCCTGCGAGTGTATTGATTCCAAAACCAGAGGCCCGCGCACTGGTCGCTTACCTGATCAGCCTGCAAGCTTCGGCGCCGCTGTTTGAAGTTCCGCTTTCTGCTGCCGAGGCGCCCGCCGCCCCGGTCGCGACCAACGCTCCTCCTCCCGCGCAATGAGTTCCTTCGTGAAGCCAACTGAAACGACAGCGTCATCCGCGAACAAGACGCGCGGAGCTGTCGTGCCCATCTGGCTGTTTGTCCTGCTGTTCATGCTGCTCTATTGGGGAGCACTGTATTTCGATGCGAAGGGTGGATGGTTCAGCGCGAAGGTGTATGCGCCGTTCCACACTGAGGAGGAGGTTGCATCACTGCAGCCGGGCGGGGGAGGCAACGAGTTTTTCGATCTTGGAAAACAGGTTTACAACAGGCCGACATGTTCCGCGTGTCACATGCCTTCAGGCCAGGGATCGCCAGGACAGTTTCCGCCGCTCACCGGTTCGGAATGGGTGTTGGAGGAACATCCCGGGCGTTTCATTCGCCTGGTTCTCTACGGTCTGCAGGGTCCGATCACCGTCAAAGGACAGCAATTCAACAGCAGCATGGTTCCCTGGAACATGTTGAGTGACGAGGAAGTTGCCGCTGTCATCACCTACGTTCGGCAGAACAAGGAATGGGGCAATAATGCTTCAGCCGTCACGCCCGAGCAGGTGAAGGCTGTTCGAGAAAAAGTCGGCAACCGCGCCCAGCCGTTCACGGCTGCGGAGCTTCTGCAGATCGATCCCACTGAGTAAGCTGGGAACGCGGGCATGATCACGGTGATTCCGGGTGCGACGGGGTATCGCGATGGAAATGCGCAATTTCCGAACCCCTTTAACATTGAGCGGGCTGAAGCCCGGCGCTCCGTTGTCAGGCAGGGAACGTCCCATTCTTCTCGGAAGTTCTCGCTTCAATCTGATCAATCGCCCATTGGGCATGCTCCACAATCAGGGGCTCTGCATCTCGCGTTGCCTTTTTGAGAGCAGGCAACGCAGACGGATCACCGACGTTTCCAAGTGCGACGCACACGTTTCGCAACAATCCCCTCCGCTTTGTTCGTAAGATTGGTGATCCCAAGAACCGTTGCTTGAATCCCGCATTATTCAATGCCAGCAATTCCAGCAGGGCGGGAGTCTCGACCTCGGCTCGGCGATGCGGCTGCATCATGCGGCCTTGCTGTGCAAACCGATTCCACGGACACGCCGCCAGGCAATCGTCGCAACCATATATCCTGTTTCCAATTGCCGGGCGCAGTTCGATCGGGATGGAACCCTTCAGCTCGATCGTCAGATACGAAATGCAACGCCGCGCATCGAGTTTATAAGGCGCAAGGATCGCCTGCGTCGGACACGCCGTCAGGCATCGCGTACAGCTGCCGCAACGGGGTTGCTCAGGTGCATCGGGATCCAGTTTCAACGTGGTGATGATTTCCGAAAGGAAGATCCAGTTGCCGAGTTTGCGGCTGATGAGATTCGTGTGCTTGCCGGCAAATCCCAGGCCGGCCCGTTGCGCAAGGTCACGTTCCAGCAGTGGACCCGTATCGACATACCAAAGCGAACGCGTGCCGGTGTCCAGTGAGTCGATGAACGCCACCAGACTCTTCAGCGGCTCCACGAGAACGTCGTGGTAATCGGCATAGCGCGCGTATCGCGCCACTGTTCCAGCTCCACCAATGGTTTCCGCAGCGTCCGCAGGGGAACTCGAATCGGGGGCGTAGCTGATTGCGAGGCACACGACGCTCAAGGCGCCGGGCAGCACGAGCTGGGGATCAACGCGCTTGTCGGCGTTGCGCTCGATCCATGCCATTTCGCCATGACGCTGCTCATCCAGCCACTGCTGAAATTCACGCGCGTGGATGGGAGATGCGGCCGTCGTAAACTGGCATGCATCAAATCCAAGTTCCCGCGCGCGATGTCGGATGGCGTCTTCGTGTGTCACGTTTCACGATTCCACGAGTGTTCCGGGTGGGCCATGGAATAGTGATGCATCACCTGTTGCACAACTTCCTTCACGGATCTCAGTTCAGTGTTGATCAATACATCTGCCAGGCGGTATGCAGGCTCGCGGGCACTGAGAAGCGTGCGGATCCTGCCGAGCGGATCGGGATCGTGAAGCAGGGGCCTGTGCGCCTGATGCCGGACCCGTTCCCAGATTTTTTCTGGCGAAGCCCAGAGGCAGACGACGAGCGCGTGCGACTTGAGGCTGGCGAGATTGTCAGGGTTTACAGGCAGCCCGCCTCCCGTGGAAATGACATGGTGTCGCAAGTGTTCGAGATTCCTCGTGATTCCTGCTTCAAGCGCGCGAAACGACGGTTCACCATCCTCTTCGAAAATCCGCGAAATCGTCCGTCCTTCGGATGTCTCAATGAGTTGATCCGTATCGAGGAATGTGAAACCCAATTGGTGTGCCAGCACCTGGCCGACGGATGATTTTCCCGTGCCCATGAATCCGATGAGCGCGATGTTCTGGATCTGCCGCGAGTTGCTCACGAATTCTGAATAGCGGAATAAGCTTCCAAATGCGAGCAGGAGAACGGCGGGTCAGATCGCGAAGTCCAGAGGTTCCAGCGGCTGCTGCAGGTTGCGCCCGCGTTCGCAAAGATCGGCAATGGTGGTTTTCTCCATGAGGCGCACCACCGCCTCGCGCACTTCCTTCATCACGCTGCGGATCGGGCAGCGCAATTCGTCAGGACAGGTGCACTTCTCATAGAACCGTTCACTCACGCAACTCACCGGTGCCAGGGCTCCTTCAATATGCCGGACGATTGACGCCAGCTTGATTTCGTGCGGGGGGCGGGCGAGGCGATATCCGCCAGCGACGCCGCGGCGGCTCTGCACGATTCCGGCGCTCTTCAAATCGTTGAGAATCTGTTCGAGAAATCGCTTTGGAATGTTCTGCTCGTCCGAGATCGTCTGAATGCGAACCACTGGATCGGGATATCGGGATCCAAGGACCAGGAGCGCACGCAAAGCGTATTCACCTCGAACAGACAGTTTCATGAAGCAAAAACATAGAATGTACACGAGGTTGATCAACATTTAGTTTGCAATGATTGCAAGCCGCTGAAACACAACCAATTGCAAATTCATTGTAATCTCTATTGACACAGTAGAGATTGTTGCGCATTGTCACGGTGCTGCCACTGATGCGGGATGAACCCATAGCGGCAGTTAAGAATCAGATTACGATAGCCCGAACGAGGGCGTCGGTGAACGACAAGCGAACTGACATGAAACGACAATTGCCTCTTCTGTTAGCGGTCGCGGCAGGTTTTGTGGGACCTGCAGCAATGGCTGATGAAACCAGTGATTCCATCGAAGCGTTGAAACAGCAGATTCAGGCCCTGGACCAAAAGGTCCGGATTCTTGAGCGCCAGCGCGAACTCGAGGCTGAAACCGCCGCAGCCAAGCCAAAAGACACGCCGCGTCTTGCCATTGGCAATGGCGGTCTCGTGGGGAGCTCTGCTGACACCAACTTTGTGTTCAAGCTGAACGGCGTGCTCCAGGTGGACAATCGGACCTTCCTCGGTGAAAGCCACATCAAGGGAAACGACGGCTTTCTCCTTCGTCGTGCGCGTCCCATTTTTTCCGGAACAGTCTACCGCGACTTCGACTTCATGTTCGTGCCGGACTTTGGCGGTTCTTCCGTCCAGATCGTGGATGCCTACCTGAACTATCGTTATCAACCCTGGCTGCAGTTGAGGGCTGGCAAGTTCAAGGTTCCCGTCGGGCTGGAACATCTGCAGTCAGACCCGGTTACGTTCTTCAACGAGCGATCCATCGTGACGTCGCTCGTTCCGAACCGCGACATGGGATTCCAGCTTTGGGGCGATGTGGCCGCCGGACGCCTGAGCTATGCGGCTGGTGTATTCAACGGAGTTGGTGATGGACGCAGTTCGAGCAACTCGGATTTTGAGGATCATCGTGAATTTGCCGGCCGGCTTTTCGCAACCCCCTTCAAGAATTCCGATAATCGCCTCTTGTCCGGTTTGGGATTCGGCGTGGGCGGCAGCTGGGGCAATGTTTCATCGAACGTGACCGGCTTGGCGAGCGGTTACGCAACCGATGGACAGCAACAATATTTCACTTACACGAACGGCGCTGTAGCCAACGGCACGCATTGGCGCGTCTCACCCCAGGCGTACTGGTACTACGGACCGTTTGGCTTGCTGGCGGAATATGCGGTCTCTCACCAGGAAGTAAGCCGCGGCCCGCTGTCCGCCAGCCTGGAGCACAGGGCGTGGCAGATTGCCGCGGGATGGGTGCTGACCGGGGAAGATGCGACGTTCACAGGCATCAACCCGATGAAACCGTTCGACCCCCGCGCCGGCCAGTGGGGAGCGCTGCAGTTGGTCGCACGGTATGCGGAACTGGATATTGACGACGATACCTTTCCAACATTCGCGAATCCGGCGGCTTCGGCGACAGGCGCCCAATCATGGGCGATCGGACTGAATTGGTTCCTGAACAAAAACATCCGCGTGAACACGAGCTACTCGCGAACGGCCTTCGACGGCGGCGGTTCTGGGACCAGCGGCACGGGCGCTGTGACATCCCAGCCGGAGGAAGTCATTTTCTCCCGTGTTCAACTGGCATTCTAATTGATCCGAACTTCAAGCATCCAAACCATGAAACATGTATTCAACGCATTGGTCGCGGGCGCGATCCTCACAACGTCCAGCTTCGCGGCAAATTACACGCTGCTGAACGTTTCCTATGATCCCACGCGGGAATTGTATCAGGACTACAACAAAGCGTTTGCGCAGTATTGGAAGCAGAAAAGCGGCGACAACGTCACGATCCAGCAATCGCACGGCGGTTCGGGCAAACAGGCGCGCGGCGTCATCGATGGATTGCAGGCCGACGTGGTCACGCTCGCGCTCGCCTACGACATCGACGCAATTGTTGAAAAGGGAAAGCTCCTGCCCGCGGATTGGCAGAAGCGTTTGCCTCACAACAGTGCTCCTTACACGTCCACGATCGTGTTCGTGGTGCGGAAGGGGAATCCGAAAGGCATCAAGGACTGGGACGACCTCGTGAAGCCTGGCGTCGCGTTGATTCCCGCGAATCCCAAGACATCAGGCGCTGCGCGCTGGGCGTATCTGGCTGCATGGGGATTTGCGTTGAAGAAGCATGGCAATGATGAAGCCAAGGCGAAGGACTTCATCACGAAGTTCTACCGCAATGTGCCCGTTCTGGATTCAGGCGCGCGCGGTGCAACGACCACGTTCATTCAGCGCGAAATTGGCGACGTGTTGGTAGGCTGGGAAAACGAGGCTTATCTTGCGTTGAAGGAGTTCGGCGCCGACAAGTTTGAAATCATCACGCCCTCGATCAGCATCCTGGCCGAGCCAACGGTTGCCCTCGTTGACCGCGTCACGAAGAAGAAGGGAACGGAGCGCGTGGCGAAGGCATATCTGGACTACCTCTACTCGGAAGAGGCGCAGGACATCGTGGGCCGGAATTTCTACAGACCCCGCTCGGAAAAGGCCGCGGCCAAATACAAAGAGCAGTTTGCCAAAGTCGAACTCTTCACGATCGATGAAGTATTCGGGGGATGGCAGGCGGCGCAGAAGAAGCATTTTGCTGACGGCGCATTCTTCGATCAGATCCAGAAACCGTGAGGTTATTCCCGCCGAGGCCGGACCCCTCGCCCGGCAACATCATCTAAAATTTATGAAACTTCGATTCCTGACTTTTGCAGCCGCGGCATTCGCGGGATTGCTTTCGGCGAGTGGCGCAGAAACCAAGTTGCTCAACGCTTCCTTCGACATCGCACGCGAGCTGTTCAACGGCATTAATCCAGCCTTTGCAGCGCATTGGAAACGTCAGACAGGCGACACCATTTCCATCAACCAATCGCACGCGGGTTCAACCAAGCAGGCACGAGCCGTCATTGACGGGCTCGAGGCCGACGTCGTGACGTTCAACCAGGTGACCGATGTGGACGCGGTCGCGGCTCGTGGGTTGGTTGCGTCTGACTGGCGCCAACGCCTGCCGCACAACAGCTCGCCGTTCAGTTCGACCATTGTATTCCTGGTCCGCAAAGGGAACCCGAAGGGCATTCGCGATTGGGACGACCTCGTGAAGCCTGGGGTCTCCGTCATCGTTCCGAACCCCAAGACATCGGGCAACGGCCGTTACAGTTATCTGGCCGCATATGCATTCGCGTTGAAAAAATTCAACGGCAACGACGCGCGGGCGCGCGAGTTTGTGGCGGCGCTGTTCAAGAATGTTCCCATTCTCGACACAGGCGGGCGCGGAGCCACTACGAGTTTCGTGCAACGCGAAATTGGCGATGTTCTGCTGACGTTTGAGGCGGAAGTTTTTCTCACGATCCAGGAAGTGGGAAACAGCAAGTTCGATGCGGTCATTCCGTCGTACAGCATCGAAGCCGAAATGCCCGTCGCTGTGGTTGAGCGCGTGACGCAAAAGCGCGGGACGGCGAAGGCGGCCGCGGCCTATTTGGAATTCCTTTACAGCGAGGAAGCACAGGCAATCGTCGCAAAACATTATTATCGACCCCGGTCTGAGAAAGCTCTTCAGGCATCCGGCCAGTTCAAGAAGCTCGAGCTGTTTTCCGCCGAGAAGGTGCTGGGGGATTGGGCGGCTATTCAGAAGACGCACTTCTCCGAAGGCGGCGTGTTCGACAAAATCTACCAGCGCAAGCAGTGATCCGGCTGCTGGCGGCATCGGACGATCCGCCGCGCGGTGCCGGGTCGGACTCCGCGCGGCGATTCACAAAAGCGTTTATTCGCCAGATGCATTGATTCCTGAATTTGCCTGAAGTAAAGTCCGCCCCGAATCGGATCGGATCGACCACGAGACTCACGCCCTGAGACGACTATTGCATGGCTGCGAAAAAATTTAACGCGTTGCCCGGGTTTGGCCTTACCATGGGCATTACGCTGTTTTTTCTCGGAACCATCGTGCTGATTCCGTTTGCCGGATTGATCATTCGCACGTGCGGTTTGTCCTGGACTGATTTCTGGCATCTTGCAACCACGGATCGCGCGATGGCGGCATACCGCCTGACCTTTGGCGCGTCGCTGGTCGCAGCACTGGCAAATGCGGTTTTCGGAACGCTGCTGGCGTGGGTGCTGGTTCGCTACGAGTTTCCCGGAAGGCGGTTCATTGATGCGATGGTTGATTTTCCATTCGCTCTGCCGACTGCCGTAGCTGGTTTGACCCTCGCGAATCTCTTCGCCGCGAACGGGTGGCTTGGCAAATTTCTCGTGCCGCTGGGAATCAAGGGGGCGTTCACGCCTTTGGGGGTCGTGATCGCGTTGACGTTTGTGGGCCTGCCATTCGTCGTGAGAACCTTGCAACCTGTGCTTGAACAGTTTGAACGTGAAGTCGAGGAGGCGTCGGCAACCCTCGGTGCGGGGCGGCTCCGAACCTTCATCAGCATCATTGCCCCGACACTGTTTCCGGCGGTGCTGACCGGGTTCACGCTGGCGTTTGCGCGAGCGATTGGTGAATACGGATCGATCGTATTCATTTCCGGCAATCTCCCGTTCAAGACGGAGATCGCGCCCTATCTCATTGTGATGCGCCTTGAAGAATACGATTACACGGGAGCAATCGCACTCTCGGTGGTGCTGTTGATATTCTCTTTCGTGCTGCTCGCCGTCATCAACCTGGTTGAGCAGTGGGCCAATCGTTTTCAGCATTGATATGGCCGGAATCGTCACCCGAAAGATCGCCGCCTCGCGCCAGCAATCACAGCGCGGCACGGAGGAATCTCCGCTGGTGAAGTGGACGCTCATCAGCCTGGCCCTCGTGTTCTGCCTGATTTTCCTGCTGCTTCCGCTGGCCAACGTCTTCGTCCAGGCGCTTGCGAAGGGCTGGAGTTACTATTGGGATGCGCTGACGAATCCCGATTCATGGGCTGCGATTCGCCTCACGCTGACGGTTGCGCTGATCAGTGTGCCGATCAATGTGGTGTTCGGCCTCGCGGCTTCCTGGGCGATAGCGAAGTTCAAGTTCCGCGGCCGATCGCTCCTGATCACGCTCATTGACCTGCCGTTCTCGGTATCGCCAGTGGTCGCGGGATTGATGTTCGTGGTTCTGTTCGGCCTGCAGGGTTACTTCGGCCAATGGCTCGATGAAAGGAACATAAAGATCATTTTTGCCGTGCCGGGAATTGTTCTCGCCACGGTCTTCGTCACTTTTCCATTCGTCGCCCGTGAATTGATTCCCGTAATGCAGGCGACGGGAACGGAACAGGAGCAGGCAGCGCTGAGTCTTGGCGCCAACGGCTGGCAGACCTTCTGGTTCGTAACCTTGCCTTCCGTGAAGTGGGGTTTGATTTATGGCGTCATTCTTTGCAATGCGCGCGCCATGGGTGAGTTCGGCGCTGTTTCAGTGGTATCGGGCCATATCACGGGATTGACCGATACGATGCCGCTGAGGGTCGAGAAACTTTATAACGAGTACAACGCTCCCGCGGCATTCGCCATTGCCAGCGTACTGGCGCTGCTCGCCTTGATCACGCTTGCCGTCAAGACACTGCTCGAGTGGAGGCAGGCCCGGGAATATGAACGCACACAGCAGGCTCCGGTGGATCCGGCCGAAATGGATACCGACTTTATAGCGCGCGAGAATTTGAAATGAGCATCGAACTGAAAAACGTTACCAAGCAATTCGGCGAAGTGGCGGCCGTCCGAGACGTCAGCTTTTCAGTCACCGAGGGCGAACTCATGGCGCTGCTGGGACCGAGTGGCGGTGGCAAGACGACTGTGCTCCGGATGATTGCTGGCTTGGAAATGCCGACGTCTGGCGACGTTTTCATCCGGGGCCAGCGCGTGAACAACCTGTCCGTTCAGGAGCGCAACATCGGCTTTGTGTTTCAGAATTATGCGTTGTTCAAGAACATGAACGTGTTCAAGAACATCGCTTTCGGGCTGCGCATCAAGAAATGGAAGAAGACCGATATTCAGGCGCGCGTGGAGGAACTCGTCCAGTTGTTTGGAATCCAGGGACTCGAGAAACGGTATCCACACCAGCTTTCCGGCGGCCAGCGGCAGCGCGTCGCCATCGCACGCGCGCTGGCGTCCAAGCCGAGCGTGCTTCTGCTCGACGAGCCGTTTGGCGCTGTCGATGCAAAGATCCGCCAGGAACTGCGCGAGTGGCTGGTCTCGCTGCATCATGATCTCAACGTCACGACCATCTTTGTCACGCACGACCAGGAAGAGGCGCTCGAGGTTTCAAATCGCATCGTCATCTTCTCCCGCGGCCGCCTCGAACAGGTGGGAACGCCGCGCGAAGTGTACGAGCAACCTGCGAACGAAACCGTTGCGCGTTTCATTGGCGTCATGAACGTGCTCGACGCGGAGGTGCAGGGCGGGGTTGCGCGTGTCAGCGAACTGCAGTTCCCCGCTCATGGAAGCCCCGACGGGACGCGGCTGCGCATCGGATTCCGCCCGTATGCAGTTCAAATTTCCACCGACCTGTCGCTTTACCCGTATCGCGCCGTGCTGCGGCACACGTTCTTTCTCGGGATCATGTTGCGGCTGGAGTTCGAACTCGAATCGGGCCTGCTTCTCCGCAGCCGCATGACGAAGGAGGAATACGCGCAGCTCGGACTTGACGAGGGCCGCGAGGTGTCCTTGCAAATCAGGAATTATCGGGTCCTTGCGGCGGAGAGTTCGCCGCTCACGCCCGAGAACGAAATCACATACCAGCCGCCGCCCTCGATCGCAGAGAACATCTGAGCTCGGAAACAGAACAATCCTTCATCAGGAGCGCATTGCTCGAACAACCGCTTCGGCAACCTGGCTCACGCTGATGCTGTTCATGCAGCGGAAATCGATCGGGCACTTGCGAAGAAAGCAGGGGGAGCAGGGCACATTGGAAACGAGGAATTGGTGCTGCGAATCACCGGGTAATCCGGGGCCTGTCAACTCCGCCGAAGTGCTGCCGAAAGGAACCACGACACGCGTGCCTACCGCCGCGGCCACATGCATCGGGCCTGTATCGTTGGTCAGTGCCACATCGCAGAGTTTGAGCACGGCACAAAGCTCCCGCAGCGATGTGCGCCCTGCGAGACAATCAGATGGAATTCGAGCCGCCCTCAGTGACGACTGAATGGATGTCGCTAGGGGAACATCGGCTGGCCCTCCCAAAATCAACCATCGGCAGCCTGTCTTTGCAGCAATCTCTTTTGCCGCCGCGATGAAGCGTTCGGCCGGCCACCGCTTGGCGGGGCCATATTCAGCACCCGCGTTCAGCGCGCATAGCGGAACGAGGGAACCATCCAGGCCGAATTTTTCCGCGGTATTTCTCAGTTCTTCGCCGCCGATACAAATCTCGGGCGCGAGTGGTTCCGTATTCGCGCCCAGCGCGCCGACCAGATGGAGGTAGTCGTGTATTTGATGACGGAACTGCCCCTTTTGAGCCGTTCGAATGATGCGGCCCGGCATGGCGATGAGGCGTCGAATTTCGGCTGGAGTTCGTTTCCGCATGCGCATGGTCCCGGGATCGTGCGGCACTGCTATCGTCAACAGCAGCTTTCGCAGCCCTCTCGCATATCCCGCGCGCGACGGAATGCCCGCGAGCCAGACCTCCAGGGCCGATCGCATCGAGTTGGGCAAAACCACACCAAGGTCGTATGCGCCGGCTCTGAGCTGGCGCGCGGCCCGTGCGAGGCTTCCCGGCTTGAAGCTCACCACTTCATTGATCGCGTTGTGGTGCAACCAAATGTCCTGGAGCTTTTCCGCGGTAAACAACGTGATGTGTGCTGCGGGGAATCGTTCCCGCAGCCGCTGCAATGCCGGCGTGGTCATTATCGCGTCGCCAAGCCAGTTGACTCCGCGGACCAGAATCCTCCCTGGCGAATGTGGAATCGCGTGAGCCTTCGTGTTCAAGTTTGGTTTGACTGCGCGGCGACGGCGGCTTTGCGCGCACGCTTCAGCTTTCGCCGCCGAGTTTCCTTCCATCGATCATGAACCCAGAACCAGTTTGCCGGATCACGCCGCACGCCAGCTTCCAATGCCCGGTTTACGTCGTTCATGATGGCTTCGACCGTCCGCGGCTTTTCGCCGTCATGGGTCGCGATCAAATCGCCGACTTCGATTCTCCAGTGCGCGAGGCCAACTCGGTAGCAGATGCTTGTATAAAGTGGGCATCGGTAGCGCAGCGCGAAGACAGCAGGCGCGACGGACGTGGAACATTCCTGGCCGAGGAAGGGGAGGCGCACGCCAGCGCGTCCTGCGTTCTGATCGCAAAGCAATCCCAACAGCAGTCCCTTCCCATTCATTGCCTCGCGCAGTGCGTCGCTGTCGGATCGCCGCTCGAAGAACAGGCAGCCGGACCGCTCGCGCATTGATTTCAACAACTTGTCCAGGGAAGGCTGCGGAAGGCCGCGATAGGTGGTGGCGCAGGTGACTTCCGGAACGAAATCCTTGAAACGAACGTATAATTCAAAGTTTCCAAAATGCCCGATGGCCACAACCCGATTCGGGGGCCGCCCCGTTGCGGTTTTGGAACGGATTTTCTCGGCGCCAATCAAATCGAAATGCGGCTTCAGTTCCTCGTGGGTCATGACCGCAGTCCTCGCTGAACAGGCGAAGTTCTCACCGATGCGCCGGAAATTCTCCCGCGCCACGGCGCGCAACTCGGCCGCGGATTTTTCGCGCCCGAAGCAAAGGTGCAGGTTGCTCAGCGCGACCTTCCGATGCCGGGCATCAAGCCAATACGCCAGCATCCCAACACTGCGTCCCAATCGTGCCACGATCATCAACGGGAGCGATTGGATCAGCGCCAGGAGCATCCGCGCGACCCAGTAGAGAATCGAGTCCATGGTCAACGGAAGCAGATGCGGCGGACGCAATCGCGAAAGTCATCGGCGCCGCTGACGATCTTGATTTCAACCCGCATGAAATAGAAGGGCAGGTCGCGACGATCAATTTTGGGAAAGCGAACGGCATCCTTCTGGGTTGTGATGATGATTTCGGCCTGCCGCTTCTTGCTGCGATTGATCGCGTTCAGGATTTCCTGCTGCGTGAATCGATGATGATCTGCGAAGCGCTTTGAGTAGACGAGTTCCGCGCCGAGCTTCACCAGGCTTTGCTCAAAGCTTTCGGGTTGTGCGATCCCGCTCAATGAAGCGACTTTGCGACCCTTGATGAAGTCGATGTCCACTTGTTTTCCGGTAAACACGTCCTCCAGATAAAGCGGGTGATGGACGCACTCGATCACGCCTGCGTCGGGATTCAGTTCGGCAATGCGCTTCCGCAGGTCCGCGGTTCGTCCGTCGCTTTTTGTGATGAAGATCGTGCTGGCCCGCGCGAGGTGCGATGGCGGTTCGCGCAAGGTGCCGCGCGGCAGGAGCCGTTCGTTGCCAAACGGTTGCTGGCAATCGATCAACACGATGTCCTGGCGCCTGCCTGCCAGTTTCCAGTATTGAAAACCGTCGTCGAGCAGCAGTGTGTCGCATCCAAACTTTTCAATCGCGTACCGGCCTGCCTTCACGCGGTCCTTGTCGACGAGCACGACGACATCCTTCAGGTTGGAAGCCAGCATGTACGGTTCATCGCCCGCCGACTCGGAATCGAGCAGCAGCGATTTTCCGTCCGAAACGACGCGTGGCGGGGTGGTGTCTTCGCGGAGAAGGATTTTGTTCAGCAACCTTTCATGGATGGGTTTGGGGCGTGAGCGGTAACCGCGGGAAAGAATCGCAACGGTGCGGCCCTGATCCTGCAGTTCACGCGCGAATTTCTCGACCACGGGCGTTTTTCCCGTGCCGCCCACGGTGAGATTGCCAATGGCGATCACCTGCACACCGAGGGTGGAATCGCGCAGGATGCGCATATTGTACAGGAAACGGCGCATTTTGACCGCCACCTGGAACACTTTGGAAAGAGTGTACAGCGCGAAACGAACGAGCGAGGCCACCCAGCCCCGCCGTTCTTCAAAAATAACTTCCAGGACGAATGTCTCCACGGACTCCGTCCATTCCCGCCACGTCTCGCGCATGTCCGACAGAGTGTGCCTGCGTGGAAGGTGTGGGAAAAGCCGAAACCCTGACGCTGCGTGTCCACAAAGCGCTTTCCTTTCTTCGAGTCTGATTCATAGGATTGCCTCCGTTGCCGACGACATCGTCCACTTCGAGCCATTCAACGCCTGGGAACCGGCCGTCCGGCCGATTTGCTCCGACTCGATGGTCTCTTGTGCTGGCTGCTGGCGGATTGGACACGCAGGATGCACGCGCGGCGCTGGAAACGTTGTGCCGCATCTACTGGCCTCCGCTGTATGCGTATGTCAGGGGAAGAGGTTTCAGCCCTGAAGACGCGCGGGATTTGACGCAGACCTTCTTTGAGCGATTGCTCGAACGTCGGGGGATTACTTCGGTTGACCGCGCGAAGGGGCGCTTCCGCTCGTTCCTGCTCGCGTGCATGAATCACTTTCTCTCTGATGAATGGGACAAAGCACGGGCCTTGAAACGCGGCGGCGAAGACCTGATTGTTGTCGAGCTTGAGGATGCAGAGGCCTGGTTCGATATGTCAGCCAGCGAGTCACTGACGCCCGAGCGCGCCTATGAGCGGCGTTGGGCGGTGACGTTGCTGGAGCAGGTGTATCGCAAACTGCAGGCGGAGCACGAACGGCAGGGGAAAATTCAACTGTTCACAGTGCTGCGCGGCACGTTGGCCGGAAAGACAGACGAGCCCTATGCGGCGCTCGGCGCAAGACTGAACTTGAGCGAGGGGGCTGTCAAAGTCGCGGCACATCGGCTGCGCAAGCGCTACCGCGAACTGCTGCGTGAAACAATCGCCGAAACTGTTTCGACGCCCGAAGAGGTGGAGGACGAACTGCGATACTTGTTTCAGGTGGTTCAGGGTTGAAGGCGACGCAAAAGATTCCCAACATCCTGTAACCTTCGGCCGCATCTTCCTTTGTAGTGGGTGAAGTCAAATTGTGAGCGCAACGTGCAATCAATGCGGGAAACCACTGGCGTCGGACGCTCTGGGCGGCAATTGCCCGGAATGCCTCTTCAAAGCAGGGTTGGTCGAAACGCGCGATGTTTCCGGTGCAACCGCCAGCGGTTCAGGCGCGGCACAAGGGCCATTGAAGCCGTCCGAACTCGCACCGCTTTTTCCGCAGCTCGAAATCATCGAATGCATTGGTCATGGCGGAATGGGCGCGGTTTACAAGGCGCGGCAGCCAAAGCTCGGGCGGTTGGTGGCGCTGAAGATCCTTGGCGCAGACAAGGAGCATGACTCCCGATTCACAGAACGATTCCTGCGCGAGGCTCAGGCACTCGCGCGGTTGAATCATCCAAACATCGTCACGATTCATGATTTCGGGGAAGTCGCTGGATTGTTCTTTCTGCTGATGGAGTTCGTCGATGGCATCAGCCTGCGCGCATTAATGGAGAAGGGTCGGATGACGCCGGAACAGGCGCTCGCGATCGTTCCGCGTGTTTGCGAGGCACTTCAGTTTGCGCACGAGCACGGAATCGTGCATCGCGATATCAAGCCCGAAAACATCCTCCTGGACACGCAGGGCCGCGTGAAGATCGCTGATTTTGGAATAGCCAAGATCACGGGCGTGGCGGGCGAACGGGCCAATCTCACTGCGGATCAGCAGGTCATCGGCACTCCGCATTACATGGCACCTGAGCAGGTCGAACACCCGCGTGCGGTGGATCATCGCGCGGACATTTTCTCTCTTGGCGTTGTTTTTTACGAGATGCTGACGGGCGAGTTGCCGCTCGGCAAATTCTCTCCGCCGTCGCGAAAGGTGCGGATCGATGTGCGGCTCGACGAAGTGGTTTTGCACGCGCTGGAAAAGGAGCCGGAACGCCGCTACCAGCGTGCCAACGAGGTCAAGACGGCGGTGGAAACGATTGCCAGCACGCCGCAAGAGAAAGCCACCGACGAGGCACTCAGCAGTTCATCAGCATGGTGGCGAAAGCCCTCGGTTGCGATGGCTCTGGCAGGGGCAGCGCTGGCAGTTGTTCTTTGGATGGCATTGTCCGAGCCCGCGGATCCTCCGGTCAAAGCCCCGCAAGTAAAATACGTCACTGAAGATGCGCACGGAACCCCGGCAGTGCCGCCGGCGCGATTCGTTCGGCTCGTGATCGATCGACACAGCCTGACACTGGATGGCCGGGCGACGTCCTGGGAATTGCTTGCCGGAGAATTGGAACAGTTTACAAACCGGGCAAACACGGTCCTTGAATGGGGGATCGCGGGCGACAACGCCACCCTGCGGGAACAAGGCGAGTACCATGCCCGTGTGCTCGGCGCCGTGGGACGTCTAGGCTTCCTCTACATTAGTTTTGTCGGGGTGCAGCCTGCTGCAAGGGACCGTGCGTCGGTTGCGACAGCGACAAACGACCGGCGATTCACCGAGCGCCTCACCCCGGTCACGATTCGAACCAACGGCGCGCCATCGACCAATGCCTTTCAGGCGCGGGATCTTAGACTGGCGCCCGCGGTCCCATTGATCCGAGGTGCGCTCCTGGAGCGGGCGGAAGCATTGTTGAATGACGATCAACGGGCGGTGATCGCGTGGACCGACCGGCAGTTTCGGGGATATTTTGACCGTCGCACCTTCGACGAGATCTCGGACGACGAACGCGAAACGATGGAGGCGCGTTTGCTCCACGCGCTGAAAGGTCCTGAGAATCGTCAATATTACGAAGCCATCAACACGCTGGGTGCGTTGCGTACGCCGAAGGCGACTGCTGCTTTGCGCGAGATCGCATTCAGCCGCCTGGACAAGAACAACCGGGATCGTTGGATGGCGATTCGCGCGCTCGGCCTAGCGGGCGACACAACCGCGGTACCCGATATGATTCATCTCGTGTACCACGGAAACGTGAACACCCGATGGTGGGCGCAGGTCTCCCTCGTCCGATTGACGGGACAGAATTTTGGGACGGACTGGAAGGCCTGGGGCTTTTGGTGGAATCAAACGGGCGGCGAGCCACAATTCACTCCGCAAGTGATTCGGTGGTGGGATGGCCAGCCACAGGAGGATTCATTGGCGGCGACTCTCGCGGAAGGCGACCGAAAGTTTCTCGGCAGTCTCCGAGGCGATTGACCCGGGGGCAGGTTCTCATTAGCTTCGAGGCTCATTGACCAAGGCCATCGCGCCAGCCCCGTAAGCTGGGCGCGATTACATCCCGTGGACAAGAGATATGAACCCTAACGAAACCTACTACGGCGCCACGCCAGTCAGCGAGTTGAACCAGGAATCCCGGGGCGTATTCGTCTCGCGCACCTACTCCCACCTGTTCTGTTCTATTACCGCGTTTACGCTGCTCGAGATTGCGTATTTCAAAACGGGGATCGCAGAATCCGTCGCGAGGGTTCTCCTTGGCGGTTCGTGGCTGATTGTGCTCGGTGCGTTCATGATTGTGTCATGGCTCGCGCGAAGTGTCGCACATCGCGCCGAATCCAAGGCTGCCCAGTACGCCGCTCTCTCAGGCTACGTGCTTGCCCAATCGATTATTTTTATCCCGCTCCTGTTCATCGCGAATGCCTATGCGCCAGGTGCGATCGCGAGCGCGGCCGCCGTCACGTTCGTCGCGTTCACGGGCCTCTCGCTCATCGCATTTTATTCGCGCAAAGACTTTTCCTTCCTGCGCGGCATCCTGATGTGGGGAGGCATTGTTGCTCTGGTATTGATCGGCGCGGGAGCCATCTTCGGGTTTCAGCTCGGAACGTTCTTTTCCGTCGCAATGGTTGCCCTGGCAGGTGGAGCGATCCTTTATGACACGTCCAGGGTGCTGCACCACTATCCCGAAGATCGTTATGTGGGCGCCGCGCTGGAACTTTTTGCTTCCGTCGCTTTGATGCTCTGGTACGTGCTGCGGCTGTTCATCGGCCGCCGTTAAGTAAACGATTCTCCACGCGGTCCGGCGAATGCACGGCCGCACGGATTTCAGCCGCCGCAAAGTCGTCCGCGCTTTGCGGCGGTTTTCACTTGGTGAAGAGAGCTTGAATTTTCAATGGGTGCGTGTGAGCTGTGCGGGTGCTGACCACCATACGCAGGGCTGAGTATGTTGAGCTGATCATCCTGTTCTTCATACAGGGCGCGGCTTTGGGCATGTGGTTCGTGCCGCTGAGCCCTGTTCTCGAAGCCCACGGCCTTTCCGCGATTCGTCCCTACGCCTTCGCCGCGTCCGCGGTTGCTGCCTTTGTTTCCCCTCTCATTTTCGGCGCCATGGCAGATCACACAGCGTCGCCTGTTGCCGTGCTGCGGGGACTGGCAATCGCGACTGCGGCGGCAATGACCCTTGCAAGCACCGCGATCGGGCAGCACTGGAACGCGTGGCTGGTGTTGGGAATCATCCAATTGCACGCCCTTTGTTCTGCACCGACCTGGAGCATCGCATCGACGATCGTCCTCGCCCGGCTGGCAGATTCCCAGCGCGAATTCGGTCCCATCAGGGCCATGGGGACGCTGGGATGGATGGCAGGATGCCTGTTCGTCAGTGTCATTCGTGCGGATACGTCGCCTTGGGCGGGATACAGCGGAGCAATGACATGGTTGCTGGTTGCGCTGTTCACATTCTTTCTGCCGCAGGTGGAGACGCCACGTGCGGTGCAGCAGTTGAAGTTGCATCAACGGTTTGGGCTGGATGCTCTCACGCTGCTGAAAAATCCAGACCATCGCGTCGTATTCATCACCGTTGCACTGTTCGCGATACCGCTGGCGGGGTTTTACCCGTATGCGCCGCCGCATCTTCAGGAGCTGGGATTCGTGCGGGTCAGTGCGTGGATGAGCCTCGGGCAGGTGTCGGAAGTGATCGCGATGTTTGCGCTGGGAATGCTGATGACGAAGTGGCGCCTGAAATGGATTTTTGGAATCGGGTTGATGTTCGGCGTGATGCGGTTTGTCGTGAGCGCGTTCGACACTCGATTCGCGCTGCTGACGGGAATCTGCCTTCACGGATTCTCCTTCACACTGGTGTTCATCACCGCCCAGATTTATCTGGATCAGCGGGTGGATCCCGCGTGGCGCGCGCGGGCACAGGCCCTCATGGCGCTGATGAATGGCGGGGTGGGGAACCTTCTGGGATATCTCGGAACAGGATATTGGTTCCATCTCTGCGGCGGCGCGCAATCCGCCTCATGGAGGGTATTCTGGGCCGGGCTTGCTGGCGTCGTCCTTTGCGTGCTCTGTTACTTCCTGCTTGCGTATCGCGGCATCGGCGGGGCTCATGCATCGCGCCGCTGAGGATCGTTTTAGTTTGCCGCAGGCAGAGGCACCGCGGTGGCGAGCGGAAGCTGGAGTGTAAATGTGGCGCCCTGGCCGCGCCCGTCGCTGTGCACCGAAAGCGAACCGCCGAGTTCCTTCGCAGCGTTGGCTCCGCTATGCAAGCCGAACCCATGGCCATCTTTGCGTGTGGTAAAGCCTTGCGTGAAAATGCGTCTGAGGTCGTCCGCTGAAATTCCAACCCCATTGTCCCGAACGGCGATTCGCACTTGCTTGTGATCCGTTGCGTCGAGGCCGACCACGATGCGGCGGTTGCCGGGCTGGCCGTTGAGCGCCCACTTTGCGTTGCTGATCAGATTGATGAGAATCTGCAGGACCTTGTGGCGATCCATGAGAAGGGGCGGCACGTGCTGAAACTCGCGAACGAGCTGAATGCCGTGGCGGTCGAGCGCCGCGCTGTTGATGTGAATCGCATCCTCGATGAGGTCCTTGACGTCGAGTTCCTCCAGCACTCCACCCGACTTGGCGTGACTTTGTTGCATCGCAACGATGACTTTTATGTGATCGATGTTCTTGGCCAGGGAATCGAGTTCACCCTGCATGAACACTTTTTCATGATCGAGGTTGTGGCCGAGTTGCGTGAGGTATTCGGGAAGGGTTTTGCCGCGGGGATCCTCGGTGAGGAAACGGGTCAGCTCGGTCGCAGGGCGCTTGAGCAGTGTTCCGCATTTCGCAACGTAATCGACGCGGGATTTTCGCAGGCGCTCGGCCAGGAGAGTCGTGGAGACGTTCACACTGTTGAGCACGTTGCCAACGTTATGGAGCACGCCTGTGGCGACCTCTGCCATGCCTGCCTGGCGGGAGGCCGCGATAAGCCGGCGCTGGGTGAGCGCGAGTTCAGCGCGAGCGCGCTCCTTCGCCTGCACCTGATCGCGCAGCTGGCGTGTGCGTTGCTCAACCCGCACTTCCAGTTCGTCGTTTGCGCGCTGAAGTTCTGACTGCGCCTGGTGGAGCAGCTTATTCTTCCTGGAAATCAGCAGCGCCCACACGACAGCCACGCCGAACACCACGAGCACCCCAAGCAGCACCGACAGCAGCCGCGTGAAGGTCCACCAGGGAGGCCTTTGCAGCACCACGACATCCTTGGGCGAGCGCAGGTGCAGCATGAACGAACGCGGCTTGCCGTGCTCGTCGCGTTGCACCTCGTAAAGGCCTGTCAAGGCAACGCGGCTGCCGAGTTCCAGATCCATTGCAGCGCTTTGTTCGGGAGTGGAGGCGTCGAATCGCGCTTCATATGCCGAGCCGCCGGACTCGATCAGCAGCACCACATCCGAGCTTTTGCGCACGATATTGAGCAATGTTCCGTCGGCATTCGCCAGCAGACCTTCGAGGCCGAGATTCACGACCCTGGGCGCTGCGATCATTACCGGACGGGGCTCGGGCTCGCGGCCGACCTGGCGGAAGACTGCTTCGCGAAGCAGGAACTTCCGGCCTTCGTTTCCGGGAAATCCCACGACCTCGACCTGGTCGCCGATGGCGAACCGATTGGTTTCCTGGCTGAGGACGAACAGGCCATCGGCTCCATCCTGCAGGCAGAGGTATCGGCCGGGCGCCTGGAGAACCACGGTTCCCGACGTCCGCGCGCGACGGTTCAGGGCGCGTTCGATGCTGAATTGACGGAGGCTGGAAATCGATCTGAGGGGCAGTGCGAAGAGATCTGTGGGGCGCGGCTCTTCGACCTTGAAGAATTTGCTCTCTGGCGACCAGAGCTGGATGCCGGTGAGCTGGTGTCTGCCGTTGGCCGTCGCAGCGCAAACGCCTGTCACGCGGATGACAGAGCCTGACATCGTTCGCACCCAATCGGCCGTGGGGGTCCAAACCTGGAATTCGCCGACCGAGGTGCTGAGGTCGAGCCGCATCAAACCATTCGTTTCGGTCACGTCCCTCACATAGCCGCGCATCTCAATCCAGTTTCCATCCTCAACACCGGTCAAAGCCTGTTCCATGCTGACGAGCGCGGCAGACCGCAAATCACCCCAGCCGGAGCGCGTGAGAACAGCATTCGTGACGGCAGGCACAAAGCCCCCGGGTACCACTTCTCCCTCAATCGTAACAATCGTTCCCGGTTTCCAACTTTCGTTGCCGACCCACTGCGGGTTGAGAATCCGCACTCCGCCGCTGGCATCCCGCACGAATGCGAATGGCGTATTTGCGTGCGACCAGGTGACGACTGCCCGCATGTTGACCTTCGGCCGGAGGGCCGCCTGGGAAGCGGAAAGTTCGCGCACTTGTTCCGCCAGGATCAGCTGTTCAGGCGCAGAATCGCGCAGCGGGGAAGGCGTGGATTCCTCGAGCGGCCGATACAATCCATCGCGCAGGCATTGCTCCACTCCGATTACATGCGCCCGCCCGAATGCGCGCACCCGTTGCCCGACCCGCAAAGGCAATGTCTGATCGCTCCGAATCATCAGCTGACCGTAATCGTCCCAAATCGTCAGCCAGTTCCCGGGCTCATGGTTGCGCACCACTCCCTCCACGAGGTAAATCTGGTTGGTTGGCGAATCTTCACGGATCTCGTTGCTTCGATTGAGAGGCCCGCTAAAACGGGGATCGGTATTCAGATTGCCAACGACTTCAATCGCGTCCGAACTCGGAAAGTAGAGCGATAGGCTTTTGAGAATATCGTCCCGGTCGAACTGCGGGTTCGCAACACACGTGATCCGGATTTGATCGCCAGGTTGCACGGTGATGGCATTCGTTCCCTTCAGTCCGTATGCCATCGCTGATCTGCCTCCCACCAGGACGCGCATCGTCAGGTGGGTGGTGTCCTCCAGTGTGGTGTCAACGAGGGCGTTGACCGTGATCAATCGCGAACGGAGTTTGATGGGATCGTCAAACTCAGGGACGACGAGCGGCTGGAGGGGAACCTGTTCAAGCACTCGGACGGTCGTGCGTGTCCAATCGAACTGTTCACGGGATGGGAGGATGAATCCCTCGACGAGCACCCTTTGGCCGGGCTTCAGCGGCACAGCGCAATCGCTGAGCGGAAGAAAATTTGCGACGCCCTGGCATTCTCCCCAGGAGTTGTTCCATTCGTGATCGAAGACGTAGATCAGCATCTCCGTGCGAATGGGAAACGCCTGGGTACGTTGCTCGAATGGAATCTGCCAGATTTGTATGACGTTCGTGAGGACAGGCAGGGGCGGGGCATCCTCGGCGCGCACTGAGGGGCCGGGGAACATGAGCAGAAGTGAGCCCGCCGCAAAGAGTGCGGCGCGGGTGCGGGCTGCTATGTTCGCGGCAATGGACAAGGCGCTGCAGACGCTGGTCCGAATAGTTTGCGGACAGGATCCGGGCCCTTTATCGGAGGGATTCTCCGCTGGTTTAGGAGTCGATCAATGTCTGTGCGATCGCATTTCCCGCGATCCAGCCTGTCGTCCACGCGGCCTGGAAGTTGAACCCGCCCGTAATCCCGTCGATGTCCAGCAGCTCTCCCGCGAAGAAAAGGCCGGGACAAACGCGGCTCTCCATGGTTTTGAAGTTCACTTCCGCCACGGGCACCCCGCCGCAGGTGACGAATTCATCCTTGTTCAGGCTCTTCCCGGTCACGTCAAACGATGTGCGGCATAACTGCTGAACCAGCATGTGCTGGGTTCCCCGTGACAAATGGGACCACCTCGTGTCCCCTGCGACCCCGGCGCACGCCGTGAGTTGTTCCCAAAGCCGGCGGGGCAATGGAGACATCGGGGTATTGATCACCCGTTGCGCTGCGTCCGTTTGGCGCCTTCGCTGGAAGTGCTCCTGAAGTTTCTCCGGCTTGCTGCCTGGAATCCAGTTCACTGTCAATGGCGCGCGGTATTGAGCATCGCTCAAAGCGCGGGCGCCCCATGCCGACAGCCGCAGAATCACAGGCCCGCTGAGACCCCAATGCGTGATCATCAGCGGCCCGCGCTCGCACAAGCCTGCGCATCGGACCTCCGCATCCTCGATTGCCACCCCCGCGAGAGCCCGCAGCCACGGCACCTCGATATGAAAAGTGAACAGCGATGGCACGGGCGGCACCAGCGAATGGCCCAGCGAGACAGGGATTTCTCCAAGGGCCGCCGTGCGGCAACCCCCGGTGGCGAGCAGGAACCGATCACATTCAAATGGCTCGCCGGTTGTGAGGACCAGGTGGAAGCGCCCGTCGCTCTTGCGCGTCGCCGACTGAACTCCGCAGCTGGTGCGCACCACGACCCCGGCTTCAAGGGCTGCCCGTGTCAGGCAATCGATAATGGTGGCGGAGCGGTCGGTCGCCGGAAACATCCGGCCGTCAGCCTCGGTCTTGAGTGCGACCCCGCGTCGTGCAAACCACTCCACGGTGTCGCTGGATTGAAACCGCTGAAGCGGCCCGATCAGCGCGCGTTCCCCGCGGGGATAACGTTGTGCGAACGCGCGAGGATCGAAAAGGGCGTGCGTGACGTTGCATCGGCCGCCGCCTGAGATCCTGACCTTGGCCAGAACGTGGGGCGCTTTTTCGAGGACGACGACGCGCGCTGACCGATCGGCCTCCGCGCATGTGATCGCCGCGAAGAACCCCGCTGCGCCGCCGCCGGCAATGGCCACGCATTTTGAGTTCACGTTCGCGTGCCGCGCGGGGGAATCAGGCTGTTGCCGGAAAATTAATCGAGGCGCTTGACGCGAATGTTGCGATAGCGCACCACACTGCGTGGGTCATGCGCTTGCAGGCCAAAGGTGCCTTCGTTCAACTTGCGCGTAAACTGCCGTCCGGCCTGGGCTCCCGCGGGCTCTGAGTATTCCAGCACGACAATCCCATCAATTCGCACCGTGATCTTGTTGCCATTGACTGTGATGTGCTGGGTCCACCAGGTGTTATCCTTCGCCGGCGTGTGGCCCAGGTTGGCGACATCATACAGGCTGCCGGTTTTCTTCCAGTCGCTGTGGGAGACATTGACCTGGCACTCGAACCCCGTGGCCGGCCATCCGTTTTCCTGGTATTGCGTGTGAAAGTAAATTCCCCCATTTGAATTCGTGTCGGTCATCACCTCCACCTTGAGTTCGAAATTGCGGAAAGGCTTCTGGTCGCCGCTGTAGAACAGGTGGCTTCGCGCGCCGCGCGTGACCAATGCACCGTCTTCAATTTTCCAGGTGTTCGTGTTCTCGTTGGAGATCCTCCAGCCAGCCAGCGATTTGCCGTCGAAGATGGATGTGAATCCCTCCTCGCCCTGCGCGAGGGCGCATTGCAGCGATCCGGCGAGGATGAGGCCGATAATAAAGCGAAGATGAAGATGTTGCATGGCGCGACGCTAGCAATCCATGGCTCAGGTGGCAAGCGGGCCAATTGGCGGCTGCGGGTGCGGCTTCCGAAATTTGATTCGCGTCACGCCGTGGTTTTCCCCCATATTCGCCGCCAATGAAGTCCATGACGGGTTACGGCCGCGGCGAGTGCTCGCAGGACGGTTTCAAGATCACTGTTGAACTGAGTTCCGTGAACCGCAAACAGACGGAAATCTCCGTCACGCTGCCTCGCGAGCTGGAGATGCTTGAGGCGCAAATCAGGGACATCATCAATCATCAGGTCGGGCGCGGCCGGGTCACGGTTCGCGTGACGCTCCACGCCAGCGCTGGAACGATGGCCGCCAGGCTGCACCTGAACGTGGACCTCGCCAAGGCGTACGCGCGGGAGCTCAACAAACTGGCGCGCCATCTGAAACTGGAGGGCCGGGCCACGCTCGATCACCTCGTGCGCGCGCCAGGCGTGTTCCAGACGGACGAGCAGATTGCCGAGGATGAGGATTTCTGGCCCGCCGTGGAAAAGGCGCTGAAAAAGGGACTCGAGGGGATGCTGAAGATGCGGGAGCGGGAAGGGGCGCACCTTGAGAGCGACCTGACGGAACGCATCGAGGCGATGCGCAAGGCCGCGCGGGAAATCCAGAAACAGGCTCCACAGGTGGCGCAGCGTTATCGCGACCAGCTTCTCGAACGGATTCGCAACGCGGGTTTGGATTCCCCGAATCTCGACGATGAACGGTTGCTCAAGGAGGTCGTTTATTTCGCCGACCGCTCCGACATCACGGAGGAATTGACACGGCTGCAAAGCCATTTTCAGCAGTTCGATGATTGCGTCAAATCACGGGAACCCATCGGCCGCACGCTTGATTTTTTGGCGCAGGAAATGAACCGCGAGGTGAACACGATTGGCTCCAAGGCGAACGACAGCCTCATCTCGCGCGGGGTTGTCACGTTGAAGGCGGAACTGGAACGTTTTCGCGAACAGGCGCAGAACGTTGAATGAACTCCCGGCGCACCAAGACGGCTGGGGCGGTGGAAGAAGTCCGGCCACAACATCCGCTCCTGATCCTCATTTCCGCCCCGTCAGGCGGCGGCAAGACCACGCTGTGTGAAGCGCTGTTGAAGGCCCGTCCCGAGATGACCCGCGTGATCACGTGCACGACGCGCGAACCGCGGCCGGGCGAGGTCGATGGACGGGATTATTTTTTCCTGGATGCGAATTCATTTCTCAAGCGGGTCCAGGCGGGAAACTTCCTGGAGCACGCCACGGTTTATGGAAACAGCTACGGCACCCTCAAATCCGAGGTGCTGGAAAAACTGCGGCGCGGGCGCGATGTGCTTTTGAACATTGATGTGCAAGGCGCAGCGACGGTGCGGACGAGCGCACTGGCCGATCCTGAATTGAAACGCGCGCTGGTCACGATCTTCCTGACACCGCCTTCCATCGCGGTGCTCGAGACTCGATTGAAAAGACGCGCCACAGATTCCGCTGCCAACATCCAAAAGCGGCTGAGCGTGGCCCGCCAGGAGATCGGCCAATGGAAGAATTTCGATTACCTGGTGATCAGCGACAGCGTCGACCGCGACCTGCAACGAACCCTTTCGATTATTGAGGCTGAAAAGATGCGCACGGCGCGCGCGGAACTGCCTGACATGTGATGCCTGGGCGTGGCGTGTGTCTGCCGGCGAGCTGAAAAAACTCTGACAGCTATGAATGGAAAGAACATCGTCCTCGGAGTCACTGGTTCGATTGCAGCGCACAAAGCCGCCGACCTGGCCAGCCTGCTGACGAAACGGGGCTGCGCCGTGAACGTTGTGATGACCAGTGATGCGCAACGGTTCATCACGCCATTGGTTTTCAAAACCCTGACCCGGCATCCCGTGATCACCAGTCTCTACGATGAGGAGGAAGGCTGGAAACCCGCGCATATCCGCCTCGCTGATGAAACGCGCCTGCTGCTCATTGCGCCGGCGACGGCAAACACCATTGCGAAACTCGCGCTCGGACTTGCGGACGACGCATTGACCTGCATTGCGCTCGCGCTGAATCCCGGTGCGAAAATCCTGATCGCGCCCGCGATGAATGGAAAGATGTGGTTGCATCCCGCGACACAGCAGAACGTGCAGGTGTTGAAATCGCGCGGCGCGGAATTCATCGGTCCCGAGGAAGGGATGCTGTCCTGCGGCTATGAAGGCATCGGGCGGCTCTGGCCGGTCGACAAGGTGGCTGAACGCGCATTGCAGTTGGTTTGATCAACGCGGGTGTGTCGCTGTTTGCGATGAACTTGACCCAATGGAAAGCGGTGGCCTGGCTGCGCGGCCTGCTGGCCACACAGCAACCCGAACCCGAGCACCAGGCCGAGCGCATCGCGGCGATGCAGCTGCACATTGTGCTGCCAGCAAAGGCCGGAGTCATCCTGGTCGCCATCTACTATCTTTTCTTCTTCGGCTGGTTCCGCGACACCCCTGCGCCTCACACGGTGGCGATGCAGTTCCTCAAGGGTTACTTCGTGGTTTATCTCCTGTGCAACGTCCTCGTGGGAGCGCTGTTTTGGAAGCGCGCGGCGCCTGCCACATTCCGGTGGCTCGTCTTTACGCTGGGCATTCTCGATGGCGTCTTCGTATCGGGTCTTGTGTTTCTCACGGGCGGATTTGACAGCACCGCCTTCTGGCTTTTTCCCGGCCTCATTGTGCTGAATGCGTTCAGCATTCCGATGATGATGCCGCAGCTGGGGTTGAACCTTCTGCTCAGCCTTTTCTATTTCATCTCGGGTGCCGTCGAAGTCACAACGCCGCCCCCAACCCTGATGGATGTGCCTTCAGGTGTCGTGCGCCCTGTGCATCGCGGAACAAACGAATCCGAGGTCACGATGCGAACGAATCTTCCGTCACGCGATTGGATGCGAAACATTCCGTATCAGGAGGAGGAGCCGGAAAATCCTGACGCCGAGCCGCTGTTCCTCAAGCTCACCGTCTTGTGGCTTCTTGCCGCATGTTGTTATGGCGTGCAGGTGCTGGCAGAGCGGCAGCGGCGCGTGGCCGAGGAAGCGCGGGAATCCGCCGTTCGTCAGGCGCAATTGCATTCAGCCGGAAGGCTGGCGGCGGAATTCGCGCATCAAATCAAGAACCCGCTCGCAATCATCAACAACGCGGCCTATTCCATGCGCAAGGCGCTGAACGCGGGGCGTTATGATGTGCTGCGGCAGATTGAAATCATCCAGGAGGAAGTGGAACGGTCGGATCAAATCGTCACGCAGATCATGGGTTACGCGCAGCTGACGGAAGGACGCGTCGAGAAGCTGGACGTCGCCCAAGAGCTGGATGCCGCGATTGAACAGATTTTCCCGCCCGGGGAGGAAACCGGAATTCACGTGGAGCGGATGTATGTGCGCAACTTTCCGCCCTTGCTGATGCAGCGCCGGCATCTCCGGGACGCCCTCAGCAACCTGATTCAGAACGCCCGCGAGGCGGTGCCCGAAAAGGGTGAGGTTACAGTGTCGGCAGTGGTGCGGGCGGATCATTCCGTCGAGATTTCCGTCCGTGACAACGGAGGTGGCGTTGCGCCCGACAAGGTGGAACGCATCTTCGAAGCCTACTATTCCACGAAGGCGAAGGGATCGGGCCTCGGCCTGGCAATCGTGAAGCACAACGTGGAATTGTACGCAGGCACGGTGCGGCTCGAAACTGAGCTTGGAAAAGGCGCGCGGTTTATCTTAACGTTTCCAGCGAAAACGGTGATAGGCGCGGTCCGAGAGCGATGAACAACTCCCAACCACAATCCAAAACTGGAGCGGCACAGTGACGCAGGCCCTTCCAGTGCTCGTCGTTGATGACGAAAAGAACATGCGGGCATCGCTCGCAACCGTCATTGGCGATGAAGGCTACGCCGTGCGGACGGTCGAATCGGCCGAGCAAGCACTGGAGCTGCTGGGACACGAGGACTTCTTCATGGTCATCACAGACGCACGGCTGGGCGGCATGAGTGGTTACGATTTCCTGGGAAGGTTGCGCGCGCAATGGCCTGCGCTTCCCGTCCTGATGATCACCGCGTACGCAACGCCAAAGCTTGCGGTTGAAGCCATCCAGGCGGGCGCCATTGATTATCTCTCGAAACCGTTTGCGCCCGAGGAACTGCTGCACGCCGTTCAACGCTGTGCCGAGCGGCATCAACTGATCCAGGAAAACGCCACGTTGCGCGCGCGCGCCGGGGAGGCGCCGCGGGTGGAGGACATTGTCGGGGAATCGCCGCGCCTGCGTGACTTGAAACAGCTGATCCATACCGTGGCGCCAACCGACGCGCGCGTGCTGGTTCTTGGTGAAAGCGGAACGGGCAAGGAGCTTGTGGCAGGCGCGCTCCACAGCCTGAGCAAGCGCCGCAAGTCGCCGTATGTGCGGATCAATTGCGCGGCGATCCCGGAAACGCTGCTGGAAAGCGAACTGTTCGGTCACGAGAAGGGAGCCTTCACGGGGGCGCTGAAACAAAAGCCGGGCCGGGTGGAGGAGGCGGACGGAGGAACCATTTTTCTCGATGAAATCGCCGACATGAGCCGGCCTTTGCAGGCAAAGCTGCTGCGGTTTCTTGAGGACGGGAGTTTTACGCGGGTCGGCGGCACACAGGAGTTGCGCGTGAACTTGCGGCTGATTGCGGCGACGAACAGGGACATCGTCGATGCCATCCGGCAGGATGAATTTCGCGAGGACCTGTTCCACCGCCTGAACGTGGTCCAGTTTCGCCTTCCGCCGCTGCGCGAGCGTGGCGACGACGTGCTCCTTCTTGCAGAACATTTTCTTCGCCACTTCAACGCGGGAATGAACAAGCGTGTCAAAGGCCTTTCCCGATTCGCGCGGCAGAAATTGCTGTCGCATCATTGGCCCGGCAACGTGCGGGAGCTGAAGAACGTGATTGAACGCGCGCTGATCCTGGAGAATGAAACCGAGATCCAGGCCTCCAGCATTCCAGACTTCAAGCTCGAGGCGCAGTTGCACAAAAACGTGGCGCCGCAGATCACCGGCGAGCAGGCGCTTGATGAGCTGGTTGCCAATTTCGAACGCGAATTGATCAATGCCATGCTGGAACGAAACAACTTCAGCCTTACCCGGACCGCCGAGCAGCTCAAGCTCAGCCGCCACGCACTGCGCTATCGCATGCAGCGGCTGAACATCGGAACCGACGAAGACGAGGACGAGGACAAGGGCGCGCCCGCAGGCAAGGAGGGAGGAGCCTGATGATTCTGTTATCCCTTACAGCCGGAGTTCCGGGCGCGGGCGCCAGTCTTGTGATCGGCGCCATTGTGCTTGTGGTCGTGGCCGTCCTGGTCTGGGCGGTTGCCTTTCGCAAACCCGAAGATGAAACGCGCCACCGCAAACATCATTGGCGCCGAACGCGATCGGGAAAGGCTCGCGACGGGGAATCATCCTCCAAAGGCTGGTTCAGCTCGAAACGCCGCAAACGGCGGCGCAAGGATCGCCCGTTGAATCCCACGCTGGCTGAAACCGGCGGGTTGCCGCCGAAACGCGCGGATGACGCAGAGGCACCTCCTCCCTGATGCAGCAGAGCCGGAACATCACGCAGAAGAGCGCGTCCAATCTTGCACTCGCGTTCATTCTCTTGCCGCGTCCCAAGCGCGACGCGATGTCGGCGCTCTATGCGTTCTGCCGCGAAGTCGATGACGTGGCGGATGAGGAAAGCGTTCCAACCGAAACACGGCGTGAACGGCTGGCAGCCTGGCGCCGCGACATTCACCTCGCATGCACGGGACGCCGGCCGGAGTTTTTGGTGAACCAGGAGTTCCAGCCGGTGATCCGCCAGTTCGGGCTTCCGTTCGAATTGTTCGACGAATTGATCAAAGGTTGCGAGATGGATCTCGATACCAAGCGGTATGGCACATGGGAACAGCTGGAGCTTTATTGCTACCGCGTGGCATCGGCCGTCGGATTGCTCAGCATTGAAATCTTTGGTTATCGCCATCCAGCCTGCCGCGATTACGCGATTCATTTGGGCAAGGCACTGCAGCTGACGAATATTCTGCGCGATGTGCGGACCGACGCTGAGCGCGGGCGGATTTACATTCCTGAATGCGAGCTTAACCGGTTCAACGTGCGGGAAGAGGAGATCCTTCAATTTCAATATTCACCACGCTTTGCGGCGCTCGCGCGGAGTGTCGCCGGCCGTGCTCGGCATTTCTACACCCTCGCGCGCGAAACACTTCCGGAGGAGGATCGCAAGGCAATGGTGGCGGCGGAGTTGATGGGCGATGTTTACTGGCGCCTGCTGCAGAAACTGGAACGGCAGGATTTCCAGGTGCTCGGCCCTCGGTTAACGCGCCTGACCCGCGCACAGAAGCTTCTCCTCATATTTCGCTCCTGGATCCGTTTCTTTGCGGGAAGCATGTCGCCAAGCTATGGCGCGCACTGAGGAAATTCCCGATTTGAGGTTTGGGATTTTCGAACCGAGGTTTGGGCCATGACGCGACGGCTCATAGTGAATGCCGATGATTTTGGCCGGTCACGCTCGATCAATGAGGCCGTGATCCGGGCGCATCGCGAAGGCATTCTCACCTCTGCCAGCCTCATGATGAACGAGGAGGCGTGCGAGGAGGCGGTAGAACTCGCGCGGCAGAACCCGCGCCTGGGAGTTGGCCTGCACCTGACGCTGCTCTGCGGCCATTCCGCGATCTCGCCAGCGCGCATTTCAGGCCTTGTGAACGCGCGAGGGGAATTCAGCGAAAAACCCGCAACCTCGGGAATGCGGTACTATCTGAACCGGGGCTTGCGCAGCCAGTTGCGCGATGAGGTGCATGAACAGTTCGAACGCTTTCGCAGGACCGGCCTGGAACTGGATCACGTGAACGGGCACCTCCACATGCACATGCATCCCGTGGTGTTCCGCATCCTGATGGATGATTGGGAAACGCTTGGATTTAAACGCGCCCGCCTGACACGCGACCGTTTCTGGCTCAATTGCAGGCTGGACGGCGGGCGCTGGTTTTATCGGACATCGCACGCGTTCATTTACCAGATGCTTTCGTACGGGTGTGGTGCCGCCTATCGACGCCGCGGGGTCCGCCACACGCAGCACGTGTTTGGCCTCATGCAGGATTCTCATGTGGATGAAGCGTATGTCTCGAAGCTTCTGCCACGATTGCCCGGCGGGGATTCAGAACTTTACTCTCATCCATCGCTCGACAAGTTTAAGCACGAGTTCGATGCCCTGGTCAGTCCGCGGGTGATCGACCTGGTGAAACGGCTGGGCATCCGCCTGATCCGCTACCAGGATCTTTAATCGTGCGATTTTATGCTGAAGCTACTGACAATTCTGCTGATTGGGCTGGCCTTTGAATCCGCGGGCGTGGTGTTGCTGAAGAAGGGAATGCTGCAGATCGGCGAAGTCGACAAGGTCACGGTCTCCGAAGTGGTGCGGATTCTCAAGGCCGGCGCAACGAGTCCGCAGATCCTGTTGGGAATCCTCTGTGAAGCCATCTTCTTTGCGTGCCTGCTCGTGCTGATGTCGAAGAGCGATATCAGCTTCCTGTGGCCGTTGACGGGCTTGAGCTTTGTGTTCGCGACTTTCGCCGCGTGGCTGTTTCTTGGGGAACACGTTTCGTCCATGCGTTGGATGGGTGTGGTCCTGATCGTGATTGGCGCGGGCTTCATCAGCTACAGCGAAAAGGCCGTGGAAAAAAAAGCGAAGGCGCTTGTGGGCGCGCCGGCGTCAGACTCCCGCGCTTCTCAATGAGCCGAGAACGCCATTGAGGGCGTCAGCGAGGCGCCGGGCCGCGAGGCGGGTGTTGCGTTGAAGTTCCATCAGGCGAGGCACGGACCGCGGAGACTTCATCAAGGCCAGGGCGAGGCGCGGGATGGAAATCTTCTGGTCGGCTGTCAGGAGCGCGTTGAAGTCGAGCGGCATATCTTCCGCTGCCGTGTCCGACACTGCGCGCAAAGTGGCGCTCGGAATGGCCGCGTCACGACAGACGGTGCGAATGACTGCTGATTCCATTTCGACGGCGTCGCAGCCTGTGGTGCGGCGAAGTTCTTTCTTTTCCTCGACGGACACGGCGACACGCGTTGAACAATGAAACGTGGCGGTTCGGGCGCCGTGTCGTGTGAAGAGATCAGCCAGCCCCGAATCGAAATCGGCATCGAACAGCAGATCGCCCACTTTCAGCTGCGGGTCGAGCGCACCTGCGAAGCCGCACGTGATCACGCGTTCAGGCCGCAGCGTGCGGAGCGTTTGCTGCAGTCGCGTGCTGGTGTTCCTGCGTCCCATTCCGGTGATCAGCACGCGGCTTCCTCCCGCGATCCGCTGCGGCGTGAAGAAGGCGGCCTCCTCCTTAACCGCGAAACAGATCAGGAGCGCCACCGCGTCAGGGGGGGACCCGCAGTTCATTTGATTCCGGCGAGCCGATCGCGCCAAATCTGGAACAATTGCACCGTTGCTTTCACATCACGCAGGCAATACTCGGCGATGTCGCGATAACGCCCTTCAGCAAGCAGCGTGTTCACATCCATGCCGGTGACTCCATGGCTTTTCGGCGATTCAATGCCGAACGCCTTGCAGTAGAAATCGAGATTGAAGCGGCGGCCCGTGCCTTCGCGCCCGCTGACGCCATAAAATGTCAATTGTTCGGCAAGATCGCAGTGCGGATCGGTTTGATAGCGGTATCCCAGCCAGTCTTTTCGCGAGATGGGAACATTGAGCAGCGCAGAGCGAAGATACAGGAAGGGAACATCAAAGCCGCGTCCGTTGAACGTGACGATCGATTCATAATGGCGCGCGACGTCCCAGAAAGCCGTCAGCAATTCCAGTTCGTCAACGCAGGGAACGAACTCCACAGAACCCGTTTCAGCGGAGGGTTCCTCCTCAAAATCTTCCGCCGTGAACAAGACCTGGCCGCGCTGTGTGTCGGCGTTGAGCATGGCGATGCAAACAACCTGCGCGGTGAAGGGCCAGAGATTGAACTGCTGCAGAAGTTCGGCGCGACGGACGCCGCGCGCGGTTTCATCGGGAATCTTCCCCGCGTCACGAAACAGGTATTCCTGTTGGGTTTCGTCGAATTGCTCGAGGGGAAGGGCGGACGTTTCGATGTCGAATACCAGTTTTGCCATGGAAATGGGAACCGGGATGTGAGAGCCAGGATGGGAAACCTGTCATGCGGCCCAGGTTTTCCATCCTGGTGTATGCGGAGGTTGTTACTTCTTCTTCTTAACTGCTTTCTTTTTCGCTTTCTTCTTAGCGGCCACTGTACTCACCTCCGATCCGGTGTTTGGGGTTGCGCGGATTGATCATGAAAGCGCTTTGCAAATTTGATTCTCGCTGTTTGTAGGAGAAACATGCGCCCACTGGCAAACTTTTTCTTCGCAGAGTTTATAATGCTCACACATGTTGCGCGCGAATAATCATCGCGACATTTGCTCGCGCGTGATCGTCGCAATGCTTTCGCACATCGAGCTCAATGCCGATTCCATTGAGCGCAATTGATGTCGCAGATTTTTTGCAGAATCGTTGAGCGCAAAAAAAAACCGCTGCCGATTGCGGCAGCGGTCATGCAAAATAAAATGTTCACGCACCGAACTTGTCGAACATCTTCGCGTTCGCCTGCATGTGACGAATCAGAAATTTCGCTTCGAAGACTCCAAGTGATCCGATATTCGCTCCGGTTTCAGTGAAGCGTTCGAGCTTGTCGGAGCCGCTGATCGCGGAACGCAGCAACACGGGTTGCGGATGCCACGAATGACCCTTGAGCGCGCACGGCGTGGAGTGATCGCCTGTGATCGCGAGTACGGTGGGCATCTTCTGCAGCAACACCGGCAACGCTGCGTCGAGTTCCTCGATCGCCTTTTTCTTCGCTTCGAAATTTCCGTCCTCACCCGCTTTGTCCGTGTATTTGAAGTGGATGAAGAAGAAGTCGTAGTTGTCGTATTCAGCAACGTAACGTTCAAACTGTTCGCGGATCGTTTGCGGGCCTTCAATCTTTGTCATCCCCACCAGCTGTGAAAGGCCCTTGTACATCGGGTAAACCGCAAGGGCTGCCGGCTTCAACAGGTAGCGATCTTCAAAGAGCGGGATTTCCGGCTGATGCGCGATGCCGCGCATGAGAAACCCGTTTGCGGGCTTTTCCTTCGCGATGACAGGCAGCGCCGCCTTGTAGAAGTCTGCGATCAACTTCGCCATCTTCTTTTGCCCCGCGTTCCTGGCATCGCGCGGCTTCACTGCAGGAATCGCGAATCCTTCGCGGTTTGGATCCGCGTCGGTGAGTGGCCCTTCCAGGCCCTTGCCACGGAACACGACGACGAATCGATGCTCCTTGCCCGGTTTGATGATCACTTGTGTGTCACCAATCTTTTTGATTTTCGCGGAAAGCATCGCGCAGAGCTTCTCGCACGTTTCGGTGGGAATGCGGCCGGCACGCCGGTCCGTCACGATTCCTTTCGGATCCAGCGTCGCAAAATTGGCGCGTGCGCAGACGTCGCCTGGCTTCAACTCGACGCCGAGGCCCAATGCTTCGATGACTCCGCGTCCAACCTGGAACTCGAGGGGATCGTAACCAAACAATCCAAGGTGGCCAGGTCCGCTGCCGGGCGTAATCCCCGGGGCAACTGGAATCATGCGGCCCTGTGCTGCGTCCTTGGCGAGCTGGTCGAGGTTTGGCGTCAAGGCAGCCTCAAGAGGCGTGAGAAAACTCTGCTCGCGCGTTGCGATGTCGCCGAGCCCATCCAGCACGAGGAGCACCAGCTTGGCGCCAGTTTTCAGTGTCAGTTCCGAGTAAAGAGAATCCAATTTCATGTTCAGTATTTGTTCAAAGCCGGGTGTGCGTGTGCGAAAGCCGCTGTACGCGCGGGGCAGAGTCTCGAATAACAAGCCGGGACCGTCAACGGCATTTCCGACGCATTCATTGCGGTGGGCGCGATATAAATCGGTGAGCTTCCACGCGTACCGATAGGGAGCAAATCCTGCCGAGTGGATTCGGCTCGTCGCTTCACTTTCGGTGCCGCGATGGCTTCCGCTATCCGAGGTTGTGCGGCGGTGTGACAAAAATGTCCGAAAACTGGACGCAACGTTGCTGTCGTGACGTTATCCACTATCATTCAAGGAGTTGGCATTGCGGGCGCTTCGCCGATGCAACAATGAAGCCGTTTCGGGAACCAGTACGCTTTATCTCTTTGCAAGAGGAGGTCGCAGGCGTTCTGTTTCTGCCTCCAGAGCCCGCGCCGGCACCCGTGCTGGTAGTCTGCCATGGGGCGGGCGAGTTCAAGGAGAACCATTTCGAAATGTGTGAACTTCTCGCAGGCCGCGGGGTGGCGTGCCTCGCAATCGACATGCACGGTCATGGCGAAAGCGGCGGCAAACGGTTTCACGTCAGCATGACTGAGTGGGTCGCAGACATCCGCGCAGCAATCGATTTCCTCGCTCGCCATCCCAGGGTGGACCCAAATCGAATTGCTGCCTTCGGCCTCTCATCGGGGGGAACTGCCGTTCTCGAAGCGGCTGTCGTCGACCGCCGCTTGCGGGTTCTGGTGACACTGGATCCCACGGTGTACGATTCTTTGCCGCTCTTCACCGGCATGTTCTTGCGATCGCTCGATTTTCTCGGACGCGTGAAGAAGCGCTTTACTAATGACGACTTGCGCGTGTCGCTCCTGCGGTTCGGCGGAAAATCGCGGATGGTTTCGGATCCCGAGATTGAACGGCGATTGCGTGCGGATGCGCGTGCCCGGGAGGCGTTCGAGGCGTTTCCTTTTCCCGGAGGATCGGAGGCGTTTTTTGTGGATACGATCGAGCGAGTGGACTCGATAACCGCGCCAACCTTGATCCTGTGGGGCGCGGAGGACAAGTTGGATCCTCCGTCAACGGGGCAGCGTCTTTTCGAGGCGTTGCGCAGCAGGAAGTCGCTGAACATCATTCCGGGAAATGGGCACGCTGGCCATTTGGATCGGAACCGAAGCCGGATTTTTGCGCTTACATTTGAGTGGTTGTCGGACAAC
Source organism: Verrucomicrobiia bacterium (assembly GCA_035629175.1). Lineage (NCBI taxonomy): Bacteria > Pseudomonadati > Verrucomicrobiota > Verrucomicrobiia > Verrucomicrobiia bacterium. The sequence continues at coordinate 97,506 of DASPIL010000103.1, forward strand.
CTTTGCGGGTGAGGTGAATGTTCCAGATGAATGCACGAACGATTGAAGGCGGTGAAGCAAAGGCGCTCGGCCAAAAGGAAAAGTGGGATCTGCTCTCGCCGCACCTGAAGCAGCATGGCCGGGAGGCCCTGGCCTACGCCACTCTGCAGTCGGGCCTGGAATACTTTATCGACGAATGCGGGTACATTGCGTTCACGACTGTCAAGCACCCGGTGTTCGCGCGGAAACCGCGGAAGATCTGCTTTTCAGATCCGGTTTGCGCGTTGGAGGATTATCCACGAATCATCAGGCGCTTCCTTCAAGCTCATCCGCGCGCGGCGTTCGGTTGTGTTTCCGAGGCGTGCGCGGTTGTGTTGAATGATCTCAAATTCAAGGTCAACTGCATTGGCTACGAATCCGAACTGCCGATACAGACCTACAACACGAAAGGCGACTGGAAGGAATTTGACCTGATCAAGCGCGCACGAAACGAGGCGAAGCGGGAGAAAGTCACGGTCCGTGAAGTCAGGATCGAAGATGTTGATCGCGAGCAATTGCTGGCCGTTTCGCATCGCTGGATCGGAACCAAGAAGGTAAACGATCGGGAGATCTGGATTTATGCGCGGCGTCCCATATTCGAGTTTGAGGAAGGCGTCAGGAAGTTCGTGGCGTTTGACCAGGAAGGCCGGGTTGCCGGTTTTGCGTTTTACGATCCGATGTATCGCGGCGGCGAGATTTTTGGTTATTCGGCGAACATCCTGCGTTGCGATGAAGGCCGGTTCGGGAGGCTTGGAACCGCCATGCACATGGAGGCGATGGAGAAGTTTCGACCCGAAGGCAGGGAGGTTTTGAACCTGAACCTGTCGCCATTCGTGAAGCTGGAGCAGGGGACGTTCAATCAGGATTTCGGCGCGCGAATGTTTTTCAAGCTGAGCGTGCTTTACGGAAACGACATTTATAATTTCAACGGGCTCTCCTTTCACAAATCGAAATATCGCGGCGCCGAAAAGCCGCTTTACTTCGCTTCCAACAACATCTGGCCAGCCAACGACATTTACCTGGCCTTCCTTTCCGCCGACATCACCCGCAGTTACTTTGATACGCTCGGGCGGCTGATCAAGGGAATGATCAACGCGAGATCGCGCAACAACGCGCCGCGTTCCAGAAGAACTCCAAAATAATTATGAACAGAATGAATCCAGGACGGCAAAGCCAGGAAGATCGGCGTTCGTGCAGCATCGACGTCACACGCGCTGCTGCCTGCGCCACCATGAAGCGCATTGAAACACGCGTTCCTGTATGGGGCGCACTCGCTGCTGCCGCATTGTTGTCGGCGCCGCTGCTGCCCGCTGCGGAACCATCGAACAGCGGCGGATTTCGGAAATTTCTCGAGCAGGATTATCTTTTGGGTGACTGGGGCGGACTGCGGACAGACCTGTCGAACCGGGGCATCGATTTCGAATTCTTTTATGCGGGTGCCGTTCCGAACAATCTCGATGGCGGGCTGAAGCGGGGAGGTGTCTACCAGGGCGCGCTTCTGATGACACTGGACCTGCATTCGGAGAAGCTGCTTGGCTACGAAGGCGGGACGTTTCACGCAGGCTCGCTCTGGCTGCACGGCGAAAAGCCTTTTTCAGAGAAATACATTGGCGACCTGAACAAGGTGAACCTGATCGATTTTGAAAACAGTTTCCGTTTGTGGGAGTTGTGGTACGAACAGCAATTCCTCGACGGCAGGCTGTCGTTGAAGTTCGGGCAGATGTCGATCGACCAGGATTTTATCGTCCCGCAATATTACAATTCCCTGGCAACGCTCACGCTGCTGAACCAGACGTTCTTTTATCCCACGATGGCGTTCAATGTTTACGATCAGCCGTTCTTCCCCATCGGGCACCACGCCCTGGCGTCAACGCCCTACGGGACACCGGGCGTGCGGTTGCGCGCCGATCCCTCCGAATACTTCTATGTGCAGGCCGGCGCTTATGATGGCAATCCCGACCGGGGCGACAGCGGAACGCGCGTGGCCCTGAGCCATGACGAGGGAGCGCTGCTCTATTTTGAACTGGGCCTGAAAATCAACCAGGGCCGCGATGCCTCCGGCCCTCCGGGAAACCTGAAGCTGGGCGGCTACTACCATACTGACGACTTCGTCGACATGTATCAGGGATCGTTTGTTGCCTTTGATAATTTCGTCGCAGCCAGCGGCATTCCGCTGCCTCCGCTGTCCAGCGGGTCAGCGCGCGCGCATGAGGGCAACTACGGGCTGTATGTCCTGGCAGATCAAACCTTGTGGCGCGAAACGGACAAGGACGATCCGGCTGCGCAGGGTTTGGTCGGATTCGTTCGCGCTTCGATCGCGCCCGAGGATCGGAATCTCGCGAGCCTCGGTCTCGACGGCGGGCTTGTCTACAAGGGCCTGATTCCAACCCGTGACTGGGATACCCTCGCCCTGGCGGGTTCTTATATGGAGATTAGCGATGACGTCACCAGCGCGCAGCGGGATATCAACGCGATTCTCGCCGGTGCGGGCGCGCCGAGTGCGTTTGAGAAACTTGCGGATTACGAGGCCGTGATTGAATTGAGCTACAAGGCGCAAATGACCGCATGGTGGACCGTGCAACCGAGCGTTCAACGCGTGATCCATCCCGGAGGGCGAGTGCTGGCGAACATTCCCGATGCGTGGGTATTCATCGTGCAGACGACGTTCCGTTTTTGAGTCATTTTTGACACACGCCTGAGCATGGGCAAACCAGAGTCCTGAAAATTCCGTTATGGCTGAGAATCAAAGTAATGGCGCAGTGCTGACAGATCCCGAAAAGACAGTGGTGGCCGGGCATACCACCCAAGGTTCAGGGATCAATGCGCGCTTGCTGCGGGTCACCCGGCAAACGGCCGCTCTGGAGTTCGAAAACCCGGCGACGCTCCCGCGCGTTTCCGAGGTGCTCCAGGACTTTCGCATTGTCGTCAGCGACCGCACTGTCTACTCCGGCCGGGCTGTCGTTCGAAACATCGTCAACACCGGCGTCACTGCCGTCTCTGAAGTGGCGTTGGATGAAAAGGGCTGGGTTGATGTGACGTTCTCGCCGTCCATGCTGCAGACGGGGGAATTAAAGGCGAAATTCCAGCAGTTCGTCATGGAATGGCAAAACACGTTCCGTGTTGCGCCGGAATTCAAGGTGATGGTCGCCGATGCGGAAAGCTATCTTTCGGAACTGAGGCTCTGGCTGGAACAGGTGGAACTCGAAATTCGCTCCTCACCGTCCGCAGATCGCACGCTGCTCGAACGACAGGTGGTCGATGAGATTGCTCCCGCCGTCATCAAATCCATCGATGTTTTCGTCGATCGTTTTGAATCGCTGGTGACCGAGATGAAGCCCGAGGACCATCCTGTGCATCGAGAGTATCTTCGGCGCCAGCTTCATTCATTGCTGCTGAGTTCACCCTTTGCATACCGAGCCTACCACAAGCCTCTCGGGTATGCCGGGGATTACGAAATGGTGAGCATGATGCTGCGGGAGCCGTATGAAGGAAGCACGCTGTTTGCGAAGACACTGAATGTCTGGCTGCTGGGCCAGTCGCCCGCGCTTGCGCATCGAAATCGCGTTGTTTACCTGCATCGAAAGTTGATTGAAGAGAAGCTTCGGCTGGAACGATCTGGCCGGCCGGCACGGGTGTTCAATCTCGGCTGCGGCCCGGCTGAGGAGGTTCAACAAATCCTCAGGAACGATCGGATGAACACGGGATGGCAATTCAATCTGCTCGATTTCAACGAGGAAACGCTTCAGTCCTTCAGCCAGGCGCTCGCCGCATTGAAGGGAAAATATCCGAATGGTTTCCCGGTCCACCTCGTCAAGAAATCCGTGCAGCAGCTCCTGAAGGAATCTGTGAAGGCTGTCACGCGGCGGCCTGAGGACCGCTACGATGTTGTCTATTGCGCAGGATTGTTCGATTACCTGCCAGACCCCACATGCAAGCGGCTGATGAATATCATGTATGACATGCTTGCTCCCGGCGGGTTGCTGATGGCAACAAACGTCACGGACGTGATGAATTCGACGCGGCCATTCCGATATTCAATGGAGTACATGCTGGACTGGTATCTGATCTATCGCGATCGCGATGCTTTCGCCCGCGTCGCGCCTGATGAAGCTCCGGCGGATTCGGTGTCGATCATCGCGGAAAGCACCGGAGTGAACGTCTTTATGGAAGTGCGCAAGCCTGAGAATGTCTGAGCCCTCCGCCAATTCAGCCGAGATTCGCCGCGCCTTTGCCGAGTACGACCGGCAGGTGATCATTCAGAATGTGAAGGTGGGCTGCGCGCTGGGGTTCATCCTCATGCCCGCGGGGACCCTGCTGGATTTCTTCGTATATCGAACAGAGCTTCCGCAGTTTCTTGTTCTGCGGCTGGCGTGTTCGCTGTTGATCGCCGTGTTCTGGATGGTCGTTCTCTCCCCCTTCGGCCACAGGCATCCGCGAATGCTGGGCGTTCTGCTCGCGATGTTTCCTTCCGCCTTCATCTCGTGGATGATCTATGTGAAGGATGGTTCGGAATCGCTGTACTACGCGGGCCTCAACCTGGTGCTTCTCGTCATTGGATTCGTCCTGTATTGGACGCTTTTTGAAAGTCTCATCGCGGTTTCGCTGGTGCTGCTCATGTACGTCGCGGCCTGCGTGCTCCATGGCGACATCAATCCCATCGATTTCGCCAACAACCTGTATTTCCTGGCTTTGACGGGCGTCATCGTCGTCACCGGCAGCTACGTCCACAGCCGCTGGCGTTTCCGGGAATTCGCGTTGCGTTTTGAACTGGATCGCAACCGGCAGGCATTGGAGGAGAGCAATCGCAAGCTCGTGGAACTTGACCAGATCAAGAGCCGGTTTTTCGCGAACATCAGCCATGAACTGCGCACTCCCCTCACGCTGCTCATAGCGCCCCTCGAAACCCTGCTGCGGAAGTTCAACCGCTCCGTCGATCGCGAGACGAACGAAGTGCTCACCACGATGCATTCCAACGGCATGCGCCTGTTGAAGCTGATCAATGACCTGCTGGATCTTGTCCGCATGGAATCCGGCCGCATGGAGGTGAGGTCCGAGCCGCTGGAAATTTCCGACTTTGTGAAAGGCCTTGCCAGCGCTGCGCGGCAGGTCGCAGACGACAAGCGACTCAAGCTGCAAACGCAGGTCGAACCCGGCCTCGGCTCAGTGCTCGCAGACCGCGACAAGCTGGAGAAGATCGTTCTGAACCTGGTGTTTAACGCACTCAAGTTCACCCCTTCAGGCGGAAGCGTTTCGATCCATGCCAAACGGCAGGACGATCAATGGCTGCTGGTCGTGGCCGATACCGGCATGGGCATTTCCGCAAAGAACCTGCCCTTCATCTTTGATCGCTTCTGGCAGGTCGACGGGTCCTCCAAGCGCAAATACCAGGGTGTGGGGATCGGGCTCTCGCTGGTCAAGGAACTGGCGGAAGTGCAGGGAGGCTCGGTTTCCGTGGAAAGCGTTGAAGGGGAGGGCACAACGTTCACTGTGCGTTTGCCCTATCGCGAGGCAGTTGCGCTCGCGCCGGAAGTTGCGCAGGAATCTGCCGCCGAGCCCGACACATCCACAGTTTCCTCCGAGGAATGGGTTTCGAATCTCTATCGCCGCGCCGAGTTGTTCCCTGCTCTCACTCCGTTGCAGGAAACGCGAAAACCGGTGGAGATCTTCCGCAATGGCAATCGCCCCAAGGCCCTCGTTGCCGACGACGAGCCCGACATGCTGCGCTTCCTCAAGTCGCAGTTGGTTGACCGCTTCGAGGTGCTCGAAGCCGTTGATGGTCAGCAGGCCATTGAGAAGGCGAGCCAGTTCCTGCCAGAGATCATCCTGGTTGACATGATGATGCCGGAGAAGGACGGGCTTCAGGTCTGCCGCGAGTTGCGCGAGCGCACCACCACGCAGCACATTCCGATTGTGATGCTTACCGCGCGGGCTGATGAGGAAACGAAAATGGCGGCGTTGGAAGCAGGGGCGAGTGATTTCCTGCCAAAACCGTTTTCCACGACCGAACTGCACGTTCGCATTCACAACCTCGTCGAGTCCCATCAAAACCAGATGAAGCTCTCGAAGCAGAAGCAGGTTCTGGAGAACACGATTGACCAGTTGAAGGAAACCGAGATGCAACTTGTGCAGACGGAAAAGCTGGCGTCGCTCGGCCGCATGAGCGCTGGCATCATTCACGAGATCAACAACCCCTTGAACTTTGCGACCACAGGCCTGTTCACGTTGCGTAACAAGGGCAAACACCTGCCGCCCGAACAGCGTGACGAATACACCGAGGTGCTGCAGGACGTCGAGGAAGGCCTGAAACGCGTCAAGACGATTGTCTCGGACCTTCGCATGTTCTCGCATCCCAACACCGAGCAGCTGGATGACGTGGAAGTCGCGCAGGTGGTCGGGTCGGCGCTTCGCTTCCTTAGCAGTGAATGCAAGGATCGCGTGGTCGTTGAGCAGAACATTCCCGCGGGCCAAACGATTTGGGCGAACAAGAACAAGCTGATCCATGTGATCACGAACCTGCTGCAGAATGCCATCGATGCGATGAAGGGAAAAACGTGGGAGAATGAGCAGCCAACGATTGTGATCTCGGGGCGCGTGGAAAACGGCCGCAGCATTCTGTGCATTCGCGACAACGGCCCTGGAATCGAACGAGAGCATCTTGACAAGATTTTCGACCCGTTCTTCACGACCAAGGACGTGGGCGAAGGCATGGGCCTCGGCCTGAGCATTTGCTATCGCATCGTGCAGGAATACGGCGGACGAATTGCGGTAAAGACGGAACCTGGCAGGTTTTGCGAGTTTGCGCTGGAGTTTCCGGTCAAAGGTTGAGATTAGAAAGAGCCACCCTATGGACAGTCTGTACGATTATAAAAAGTACGCGATCCTCTACGTCGACGACGAGGAGAAGTCGCTCAAGTACTTTGCCCGCGCGTTCGAAGAGCAGTTCCGCATCTATACGGCCACCAACGCGCAGGACGGACTCAAGCTGGTGGAGGAACACGCGGAGGAGATCGGCGTGCTCATGACCGACCAGAGGATGCCCGGCGAAAAGGGGGTGTGGCTTCTGGAGAAGGTCCGGGTCAATCATCCGCGGATCATTCGTATTCTGGCGACGGCGTATGCGGACATGGACGCAGCCATTGCGGCGGTGAACACAGGTTCGATTTACAAGTACGTCACCAAGCCATGGGATCCCGTGCAACTGGAGCAGACGCTCAAGCGAAGCCTGGAGTTCTTCCTGGTCCAGACCGAGCGCGACCAGTTGTTGCACGAAAAGATGTCCGTGCTGCACAACATGATGATCGCCGACAGGATGGTGAGCCTTGGCCTGCTCGCAGCCGGCCTGAGTCATCACATTCGCAACTCGCTCGTCGCGGTTAAGACTTTTCTCGATCTCGCCCCTGCGAAGCTGGCGGAGGAGAAGATGGAGATCAGCGGCTTGCGCAACCCGGATTTCTGGAAGGAATATTACCAGAACGTCCAGGGCCAGATTGAAAAGATCAACAACTTGCTGAAGGACCTGTGGAGCGCTTCCGAAAAGCCGGCGTTCGAGTTCGCCGACCAGGTGAATATCCGCGAGGTCGTCGAGGCGGCCATCGCCAACCTTCAATCCAGTTTCGCGGCAAAGAACATTCGCATCATCAACAACATTCCCGCGGACCTTCCGTTGATCAAAGTCGACAAGCCCAAGTTCCACCGTTTGTTCGACCTGTTGCTGAAGGATGAACTCGCAAGCCTTCCGCAGGGCAGCGAGATCAAAATCACGGCGCAGGAAACGAACGGCTCAAGCAAGAAAGGGATCCAGGTTCAGCTTTCGGACGACGGTCCGGGCCTGCCAAAGGAAGCGTTGCGTCTCGTGTTCGACCCATTTGTGGTTCGCAGCGACAGCCCGATGGAGTACGGCATCCACCTGATGGCATGCTATTTCATCGTGCATCATCACGGCGGCAAGATTGAAGCGCGGAACGAAAATATCCGGGGCACGACGTTCACGATCCGCCTGCCCCTCGATCCCAATCTCCACCAACCCGCCGCCGCGGACACGGACTTCCTGCGCAAGGTCGTTCTGAACGACAGCCTTTGGGAGAAGCTTCTAAAGGCCGAATAGCCGGTCAGTGCGCAAATGCCCGCCACAATGTCGGGCTCGCGAGAGGATACGGAACCAGAACCTCCTGGGGATCGGTGCTCAATGTAAAGACAGGCCCGTCAATCCATCCAGTCGCACTTCCCTTGCTTTGGATTCGATGCTCCCGGCCCACATCCCCTGAAACCGTCATGACCAGGTTTGTTCCGCTGTTTCGAATGCGCAACTGCGGCGCTTTCGGAGCAACAACGGCCGCGCTGTCGCTCAAGTTGGGAATGCCGTCTCCGTCTGAATCGTTTGAATCATGGATCACGAGTGCCCACAAAAAGTAATCCGCCTGCTCTGTACCCAGGTTGCCGTCCAGGAATTCGATGAAGCCTGAATAGGCGGAAGGACGCGCCGGATGATGGCGCACAAAAGGTTGCTCCCAAACTTCATACGATTGATCCCAGGAATTCGTCCATGTCGAAAACTGATTGGTCAGCTGGTTTGCAGGATTCACGGTGGACTTCACGAAGTCCAGAACCCCGCCGAACGTCCATTCCGGTGATTCCGTGCGCTCCATGGAAACAATACCCGTGACGGTGGTGGCGCCGGGCGTGTAAGTCAGCGATCCCGTGTACTCGAGGATCTGGAAAGTGTGCGTAAAGCTGCCGAAGTTGTTCAGGTTCAGCGTGCAGGTGCCGTAACTGGTGCCCGCTTCCCGATTCCAGGTGGCGGTTGCCGTCTCAACCGCGCCGCCGAAGAACTGGTAAACGCCCGATGACGTCCGCCCTGACACGGCCTGTGACACCTCGTAGAAGTCATCGAACCCGTTTCCATTGAGGTCCTGCGAGGAGGGCTTGTTGAGATTCAAGGCTCCGCCAACGGTTTCTTCGAAGATCCAATCCTCCATTTCGAACCAGGTGGAGTACGTGTAGGTGCTGCCCCAATAACGAAGCTCACCATTCACGCCCGCGTCGAGGCTGGTGAGATCCATGTAATAGAAATTATTAGGTCCACCGTTCGCGCGATGGAATTGCGGTGAAAGGCAATACATCCGGGCGGTCGCTGTGGAAGCGGCCCAGGCGTTCGGCGAATTTAGGCTGAGGACTGCGGTTAAGAGGACGAGGATTGATTTCATAAGTGGCTCCTTAAGACGCGGAGTATGCGATCACCATTGCGCTTCGCTGTCAATCGAAACGAACAACCAACAACTGGCAACTGACAACCGTGCGCACCACATCTATATTGTCGCCCAGTGATCCAGACCAAAACACGTGTTGTCGTCGGAATGAGCGGTGGAGTTGATTCCTCCGCGACCGCTGCCCTGTTGCTCGATCAGGGCTATGATGTCGTCGGCATCACCTTGAAGCTGTGGCCGCAGGACTGCGTCAACCGTGCCGAGGACAAATGCTGCGGACCGCAGGCGGTCACCGACGCGCGGGCGGTCTGCCACAAGCTGGGAATTCCGTATTATCTCATCGACGAAGCCGCGGAGTTCCAGAATCGCGTGATCAAGTATTTTGCCGACGAATACAAGGCCGGGCGCACGCCGAATCCTTGTGTGATGTGCAACCAGAATCTCAAGTTCGGGAGGCTGATCGAGCGGGCGGACCAATTGGGCGCGCAGTATATTGCGACCGGCCATTTTGCGCGGCTCGATCGGCGGGACGACGGGCGGGTGCTGCTGCGGCGCGGACGCGACCTGCGCAAGGACCAGAGCTACTTCCTGTTTTCGCTTCGGCAGGAACAGCTGGCGCGGGCCATCTTCCCGTTGGGCGAAAAGACGAAGAGCGATACCCGCGATGTTGCGCGTCATTGCCAGCTCAAGACAGCTGACAAGGAGGAGAGCATGGAGATTTGTTTCGTGCCCGATAAGGATTACGGCAAGTTTCTCCGCGATTCCAAGCTCGTGGCCAATCATCGTGGCGACATCGTGAACCTTCAGGGTCAGGTGCTCGGGCAGCACGAAGGCATTGAGTTTTACACGATCGGCCAGCGCAAGGGACTTGGCCTCACGTCACCCAGGCCCCTTTACGTGGTCGAGTTGGACGCAGAGAGCAATCGCGTGGTGGTCGGCGACGAGACAGCATTGGACCAGGACGCGTTTGTTGTGGAGCGCTGCAACTGGATCCCGTTTGAAAGACTGCAAGGGCCAATCGAGGCCACCGCAAAGATTCGCTACAATCATCCTGGTGCTGCTGCGACGGTCGTGCCTCTTGATGGCGATCGTGCCGAGGTGAAGCTTCACTCGCCGCAGCGCGCCATCACACCCGGGCAGGCTGCGGTGTTTTATCAGGAAGACCTTGTTGTGGGCGGCGGCTGGATCAGACGGGGGGCGTAGAGTTGCCTGGATCACTATCGCGCTGCGCGGGCTTGTTGATGCGATGTTCCTTCAACTCCGCGTATAGGGACTGCGCGAGCCCTGACTTTTGAAATCCCACCACCTTCGTGTTGCGAAGGCCGAAGTGCTTTTCCAATTCCTCGGAGGTGAAGTGTTGAACCACAGGGTAATGCGAAAACTCTTTCAACATTTCCGCCCGGCTGTTTTCGGAAATGTCGCGGGTGATCAGGATGAAGTGGAGCCGCCCCTTGCTACGGGCAAGTGTTTCGCGGCCGATGATCAGGATCCGCGCCCGCAATACGAACGGGAACAAGCGCTCGATGGACGGCGGCTTGGCCTCGCTCATGCCACCTTCGCCTTGACCTTGTGACCCTTGATTGAAGCGCGATTCAACTTTGCGATGATGCTGTTTGTGTGTTCGGAATCGACATCCACAAACAGATGGCGCTCCCGCACATCAACGGTGCCAACCACCTTCCCGGGCAAACCTGTTTCGCCTGAAACGGCGTTGACGATGTCCAGCGGCTTGATTTCCTGCGCTTCTCCGAGGTTGATCCAGAGCCGCGTTTGATGCGCGGGTGTAGCGCGGCTTGCCTTCTTTTCCGGCTTTCCGGAGGCCTGAGGCTGCGGGGAGCGTTCCTTGCGCACCTCGGGTTCCCGGACCGATTCAAGGATTTCCCTGTCTGAGTAGGTCTTCTCCACAGGCGTCGCGGGTGCTGCGGCCTTTAGCGGTGCTGGGCTCGCAGCGGGCGCAACCGGTTGATGTTTCGGGTCGCGCGGAGGCTGCGCGGCTTTGACGGGGCGCGACATAGGCTCGGCCTTGCGGGCCATTTGGTCCCGTTGAAGATGTGCGTGCCTCATGGGCCCGCCACTCCGATCCAGAGGTATTTCGCCTCGCAAATGGACCGGCGCGGCATCGGCTGAACGCTCGTCCCGCCGATCAAACCGTCCCCGCCGGTCATCGCGAATCCCCCGGTCGCCGCGATCCCCCCGCTCCCCGCGTTCGTTTCGGCCGCCACGATCGTTGCCTCGATCCCTCGGCCCTGCGCGTTGATCATCCTGTGGCCGTTGATATTCCTCCTGAACCGCCTTCGCGGGAGCCGCTTCACCGCTTTGCAAGAGATGCATGAGGGCGGACGCAATGTCTGTGGAGACAAAACCTTCCTCGAGCAGCACTTCAACAAGCCTTTCGTGCCGCTTGTAATCCTCGCCGCGCAATGTGGCGCGCACTTTCTCAAGGAAAACATTCGCGCGCGCTTCCTCGACTTCAGTCACCGTCGGAATGCGCCCGCGCTGTATCTTCATGTTCGTGAAGCGCTCGATATTTCGAATCTGGAAAACCTCGCGCCCCGATGCGAACGACACGGCACGGCCACTGCGGCCAGCGCGTCCCGTTCTGCCAATCCGATGCACATAATCTTCCGCGTCGTACGGCAGGTCGTAGTTGAACACCACTTCCACGTCGTCTACATCAATGCCGCGCGCCGCGACGTCCGTGGCCACCAGGAATTCCAATCCCGACTTGCGGAACTTGTTCATGACGCGATCCCGCATTGCCTGCGTCATGTCGCCGTGCAGCCGATCCGCCGAATACCCCTGCGCGTTCAAGTGGTCGACCAGGTCGTCCACCATCCGTTTGGTGTTGCAGAAAACGATCCCGAGCTTGAGGTCATGGATGTCAATCAACCGCGTCAGCAACTCGAGTTTGTAGCGGCGGTCCACCTCGTAGAAAACCTGCTCCACGGTCGGAACAGTCATCGCCTTCTGTTCCATGCGGATGCTCTGCGGGTCGCGCGAATACTTTTCAATCAGCTGCTGGATCGGCTTGGGAATCGTCGCCGAGAAGAAAACCGTCTGCCGCTCCTTGGGCGTGGATTGCAGGATCAATTCGATGTCATCGCGGAAACCCATGTTCAGCATGACATCGACTTCATCGAGGATGACCATCTTCAAACTGTCAAAGCGGAGCGTGCCGCGGCGCATGTGATCCATGATGCGGCCGGGAGTGCCGATCACAATCTGGGCGCCCTGCCTCAGGCCGTAGAACTGGCGGTCATACGACTGGCCACCGTAGATGGGCAGCGCGTGGATGCCGCGTTTGAAGGCGGCGAGTTTGTGAATCTCCTCGGACACCTGCACAGCCAGTTCGCGGGTGGGACAAAGAATCAGGGCTTGCACGGCTTTATCGCCGGGCTGGACCTTCTCGACGGCTGGAATGCCAAACGCGGCCGTTTTCCCGGATCCCGTCTGGGATTGCCCGACGACGTCGCGCCCCTGCATGAGCACGGGAATCGCTTCCGCCTGGATGGGTGAAGCCTGTTCAAAGCCGAGTTTATCGACTGCCTTCAAGATCTCGGCTGAGAGCCCGAGTTCGGAAAAAAGTTTCATATGAATCCCTTAAATGAGTGCGGAAACATAGCTCGGGAGCGCGGCGAAAGAGAGGAATTTCTTAAAACTCTGTTCTGCGAAACACAGCGCGCTGTATTCGTGGCGCTTGAGCCTGCGCGTGGAATAAGGTGGTGGAGAATGATGATGACGCGCGCTGAGGCATTCACCGAAGCGGGATGAAGCCGCGCGCTGCAGGTCCCGCCGTTCGGGTGTTCACGCCGCTTCCGCGCTCGCGACGGGATGCGCTTGGGCGACAGGAAGTTCAAGGGTGAACGTGGCTCCCTTGCCGGGCCCATCGCTTACAACCCGAAGCTCGCCGCCCATTTCCTTTGCCGCATGCACGGCGCTGTGGAGGCCGAAACCGTGGCCATTCTTCTTGGTGGTGAAGCCGCGGCTGAAAATTCGGTCCATGTGTTCGGGCGGTATGCCGACGCCGTTGTCGATGACCGAAATCCTGACGCGACTTCCTGCGACGGTGGTGCGGATGATCACCCGGCGATCGCCCCGCATTGTCGCTTCGCAGGCATGTTTGGCGTTGCGGATGAGATTGACAAGAATCTGCAGGACCTGGTGCTTCTGCGTAGTCACCGCGGGCGCCTCCTGAAACTCGCGGACGACCTCGATGTGCTGGCCCGCAAGCCCGCTCCAGTTCATTCGCAATGCGTCCTCGACCAGTTCAATGGGACTGAGAACCTCCGTAACACAGGAAGTCCTGGCAAGATCCTGCTGCATCCGGACGATCTCCTTGATGTGCTCAATGTTTTTCTGCAACAACGCCAGTTCCTTCATCGCGGAGGCCTGCTCGCCAGCAAGATGCTTCGCGAGTTGTGCCAGATAACCCGGAATGAGGCGGGCCTTGCGATCCGTTGCAAAGAAGGCGGGGAGATCTGCCTCGTGGTGGGAGAGCAGATCGGCCACCTTGGCCAGATCGACCGACTTCGATTTTCCAAGGCTTTCGGCAAGGCACGCGGAGGCAATGTTGACGCTGTTGAGAACGTTGCCGACGTTGTGCAGGACGCTGGTCGCCACCTCTGCCATTCCGGCCTGCCGGGACGAACTGAGGAGTTCCTTGTTCAGTATTTCGAGGTTCGCTTCAGCCTGTTTTCGCGCGGTGATATCCCGATGCATGCCCAAAAAATGGGTCACCATTCCAGTGGAGTCGCGCAGCGGAACGATCTGCCATTCCGCAACGAATTCCGTCCCGTCCTTGCGGTAGTTGGTCAACTCTCCGTGGAATGACACGCCGCGGGCCAGGGTATCCTTGATGCGTTGAAGCGTGACTGGATCCGACTTCGGTCCTTCGAGGATGTGCGGCGTCTTGCCGAGCACTTCCGAGGCGTCGTAGCCGCTCATTCGAAGGAACGCCTGATTTGCAAAGAGGACGCGCGGCCCGTGCGGATGCAATTCTGAATCGGTGATGACAATGGCCTCGGACGCCTGTTCGACCGCGGCGCCCAGAAGCCGGAGGGACTGCTTGCGTTCGGTGATGTTCCTGATGAGAACCAGGATCTGCTTTTCGAGAAGGGGAACCAGGCGCGCCTCGTAGTGCGATTCATGCCCCTTCGCAACAGCGGAATATTCAATGCAGACCGGTTCATTGGTGGCGGCAACGTTCTGGATTGCTTCCGCGAACTTCGGCGCAACGTGCCTGAGCGGGGTGTCCTCGATCCTGCGGCTGATCCATTCCTGGCGGTCGAAATTCAGTTCGCCGTTGATGCCTGCCTTCGCGTCGAGGATTGTCCCGCCATGGTTGAGGCGAAAAACAGGATCGGGCAGCGCATCAAACACGGCCCTCATCTGCGAATTTGCATCAAGCAGCTCCTGCGAACTCAATTCCAGCGAGTGTTCCAACAGCGCCCGATCCGCATCAAAATCCCCATAGGCTCCGTTGACGCAACTGATGAACGCGTTCCATTCGGGCGGAATTTCGAAGGCGGGTCCGAAGTGTTGCCTGAGCTGCCTCGCAAGCAGTGTGTGCAAGGTCTTCATCTTTCGGTGAGAGTCGTGATGCTCATCGTCTGGTTGTGCAGTTCGCACTTCTGTCCCGGCGCAAACGGTGAGATTTCCCCATGCGAATAAAAGCCTGTCATCACGGCTCGTGGACCGAGCACTTCGCGCACGGCGTCCACTTCCTCCTCAACCCTTTGCTTCAACACCAGCTTCCGGCCGATGCAACTGAACAGAATTGCAAGGTCGGGTTCCGTCCCGGGCGCGTCACGCGATGTTTGCGCCGCATGGGCGGCACCGTCGATCAGGCGGTCGATATTGGCTTTCATGAGGCGCGCGTAGGCGCCTCCAGGAATATCCGCCGTGAACGTCAGGCTTTGTGTCGCTTCATCCACCGCCAGGAAGGATCGAACCACAGCGTTGCCGTTGGGTGTCGAGCGAATGCTCAATGGAAAATAAAGTCCCGTTCCCGGCAATCCCCTGGCCTGGTCGCCGAGGTATCGCTTGTAAAGCGCGAGGGCGGGTTGCCCGTCCAGCTCATAAAGGACGTTTCCGCTCGACCGCGTAATGAGTCGTTCAGGGCCGAAGGAATCCCATCCCCCCAAAGACCCGAATCCCACCGTGAGCCGCCTTCCATACAATCCGACCGCTGCAATCGTGTCTCTCGCAGGCACGCCGTCCCGGAACACCAGCGTCTCGCCCACGTGAGAACCTCCTCCAGCGAGCCCGCCCGTCAGCGTGACGCCGGGCGGAAGGTGCCGCATTGCTCCCGAAACAAACCGGCTGCCGTTGACGTTCAAACCGTCCGACAGCACAAGGACATGCGCGAGTGGATCTTCTGAGCCGTCGGGGTTGGGGATCGCGGGTGGAAGGCTTTGTGCAATTCGTTCGCCCGCGGCAAAACCTTCCCTGGCTTCGTCCAGAACGACTTGCGCGGTGCGGAATTGGGTGTGTTCAAAGCGAATGGCCGTGATGGTCACCCCTTCTTCAATCACCTGCGTTCCGCAAATTTCCGCGGCCGTCGAACAACCGAAAATGTAAGCCTTGGGATAAAACTCATGGATCGACTGGATTAATCGAGGATCGTCCATGCGCTCGGTGGACCCGAATACAATGGCCAACTGCATGCCCGGGTCCGTTGTCTCATGAGTCCAGCCTTGGGAGGCGTTCCAGTTTCTCTGTTCGATTTTCAAGTGTTCACCCTGATTTCATGGCGTCGTCACGGCAGATTCGACATTGCGCCCGACGACGCTTTGTTGCGTCGGTGATTCGATGGCAGTGCCTGATTTGCCGCCTGTGTGTGGCGACAATGCCGCTATATCGGGGGGACTGGTGTTCGCCAGCACACAGAAATTGCCAAAAGCCGACCCTAATTTAGCGGCTTCGAAGCGAGGTCCTTCAGGCCGCGATCGTTGCTGCGAAACCTCGCTGATCCGAGCGATCTATTCGGCTGTTGGGCTGCGGGGAGCGGCTGTGGCGCGAAGGTGCGCTATTAAGTCGGCGTTGCCAGCGCGAACAGCGTGCTGCAGCAACAGGCCGCGAGTCTCTGCAGATCCGTCGAAGGCCAGCACCTTGTCCGCGAGCGAAATGGCCCGGGCCACATCGCCCGCGCCCGCCAATGCCTCGACCCCTCCAATGCCCGAGTTGATCGCGAGCCTGCGCAAAGACGATTGAACGAAGTCGTTTGGCGCGCGTTCCTTCGAGTCCGTGGTGATGTGTGCATAGCGGTCAAAAACCGCTTCGGGTCGGCCTGACGCCACGTCCTTGTAGCGCCGCGCCGCGATGAACTGCTCCCCTGCAGCGTCAATAATCATTGCGCGGGCGGGATGTCCTTCTGGAAGTTCATCAAACAACGTCAACATTCTGGAAGGCGGTCCGGTTTTTTCGTTCAGCTGGAGCAGGGTATGTACATCGTAAGGATCCGGGTTGCCGCTGATGATCTTCTGTTCCGCTGCGTCACGGCGGGCTATCAGAGCGTCCCGGGCTGGCGCGTAATGCTTCGCCAATTCGCTCAATTGCATCAGGAGAAAACTGCTGCGCACGCCCGCGAACGCGCGGGATTGTCCAACACCTTCGTCGTAACACCATAGAAAGTGCTGCAGGGCTTCCGCGTGTTTTCCTTGTGCAGCAAGCTCTCGTCCGAGGGTGAAGCGCGCCATTGGATCGGTGCCTTTCTCCCGCTCATCGGGCTTGATTATTTGGGACGCGGCGGCGCGGGCGAGTTCCTGGTTTTCGCGCGTGAGCAGCCCGATCTCGCCCCGCAGCCGCAGCACCTCGGCGGCATCGCGACGCAGCTTTGCGAGTTCATCACTGTCTGCCTCCACGGCGGGCATTTCAGCAGACGCCGTCACAGGCGCCTCCTTTCTCACGAGTTCGTTTTCGTTGCGCAGCTCGGTGAGTTGCCTTTGTTGAACAACGACCGGCACGGCAGTGACAGCGACCAGCAGCAGCGCTGTCCCGGCAATTTTCAATTTGGTGAATGCCATAAGTTTCAAGGCGGTCTGGGTGAATAGAGGGGACGTTAATGCGAGACCCGAGCCAATTCCGGCTGCGCTGACGATCGAAGCTGCCAGTCCAGCTGGCGCGGCCTGCGGGCCGCTGGTTGAAAGCAGCGTCATGAGCGTTGCGCTTGAAACCGTGATGCCTTCGCTTGTGAATGTGTTCCTCAGCCGGTCCAGCGCGCGGGCGACGCGTTTTTGGGCCGCGTCTTCAGAAATGCCCAGCGCGCTGCCCACCTCTCTCAGCGTTTTGTTTTCGAAGAATCGCAGCAGCAACGGCAGTCGTTCGCGCTCGGGCAGTTCCGCCAGGGCCTGGTCGAGTGCAGGGGCGATGTCCTCCCAGTGATGATCCCCTGGTGGTTCATACAAAGTTTCCATGGCAGCTTTATCCCGTGCTTGGCGTCGTCGCTCTGAGCGCAAGGCTTCACGGGCAACAAAGCGGGTGGTGCGATATAGCCAGCCTGCAAGGATCGTTCCCGAGGATAATGAGGCGGCTTTTCGGGCAAGGAGCAGAAAGGTGGTTTGAGTCACCTCCTCTGCCAGCGAGGTATCCCTGACCTGACGCAACGCGGCGCCATAAACGAGATTCACATGCCGCGTGACGAGAATCTCGAAGACCGCGTCAGACGGTACGGCAGCGTACCGTTTCAGTAGTTCGTCGTCATTGAGGCTGTTCACCATTCATCCAAGTCATGGCCGCATCCCGCTGAAATCCGCCACGATTTCTTGAACAGTTTTGCAACGGCCTGGCCTTCCTGCCGGTTCCGTGTTCGTGCGTCGGGCTCTGGATGGCCGGATCATTCCAACAATTTCAGACGGAAGAACCTGTTGCTCGCCGATGGAGAAACGGGGACGGACTTTGCTGTCGAATTGATCGAAATGGCTCCTGGAGCCCGCGTCCAATCGGAGAATGCCGGATCGTCAGTCTGTTCCAGGATCGAAGGAATGGTCATCCGCGGCCACATGACATCCAGTTCCTCGCCTGATGTTGTGATGATCAATTCCGGCGCTGGAAGTGTCGCCGGGCTGAAAGCCATGAAGTTGGGCCCGGACAAGCCCCCGCTGCCCGGCACAACGAAATCGCCCAGATACGTACCGTCCACTCCGTCGAACCGGGCGATTTTGTGAGTGCTGTAGCTCGCCACGTACACGTTGCCGTCAGGCCCATGCACCAGGCCGACAGGCAGGCCAAGGTTCCCCTCGGTTGTGAATTCGCCCAGCCAGGCGCCATCGTGACCGTCAAATCGCTGCACACGATTGTCGTTGCCGCTCACCACCAGAAGCTCGTTGGTGGCTCCGAAGCGCAGTCCGAACGGCTGCGAGAGGTGATTGGAAACGATCACGCGCATGAGTGCGCCATTCGTCCCGTTGAATTGCATAACTCTGTTGCTGAAACGGCCAACGACGTACAGGTGTCCGTCTGGTCCAAATGTCATGTCAGAAAAACCGTTTGTGGCAGCGGAGTTTGTGACGAACGCATCCACAAATGATCCGTTTGTTGCGTTGAAACGAAGCACGCGATCGTTGAGCTGGCTGCTGATCCAAAGCATGCCGTCGGGCCGGAAAAGTAGCCGCACGGGATAATCGAGGCCCGCATCCGCACCGATGAACACATCCATGAACCCGCCGTTGGTTCCATTGTAACGCAGGACTGAATCGTTGCCCGCGCTCGCCACATAGAGGTTCCCGTCGGGACCAAATGCCAGGCCGTGGGGAAGGCTGAGCAGGTTGTTCGTATTGGGGACGATGACATCAATGAAGCTCCCATTCGTCGCGTTGTAGCGGTGCACCCGGTTGTTATCGAAATCGCTGACGAACAATTCTCCGTAAACACCAAACGGCAGCAGGAGCAATATAAACCCAACTAGCATCGGGGATTGCATGCGGTCAGCAGCTTAGCAGGCGGCCCAAATCTGCCAATTCAAGACTCCTCGCTGGTTCCCTCGATGCTCCCCGGACCATCACGCTCAACAGAGTTCATGGGTTCCTGTAATGCCGAAACACACTCCCCAGTGCCCCGGGCTTTTGATCCCAATTTTTAGAAAAGGTTTCTGTTCGTATGAGAACCATTGCTCTGAAGGGCCGCTGTTGTTGTAGCGGAATCCCTGGATCCACTGCCGATTTTGCGAATGGGCGTAACTTGACACGTCGGAGCTCCTGTCTAGCTTCAGTGCTCTGAATGACTGATTTAAACAAGGCATGCGCTCGGCTGCCGATCCCGTTCGTGGTGCTTTTCCTGTGCCTCGCCGCAGTCTCCTGCTCGCAACGTAAAGACGCCGCGGCTCCCGGCCGCAACCGTGCGCCTGTTCCAGTGGGCACAGCGCAGGCCGTCAGCGGTGACCTTCCTGTTGAAATTTCGAGCGTGGGCACTGTCGAGCCTCTCTTCCTCGTGACTGTGCGGCCGCAGGTGACCGGAAAAATCCAGGCCGTCCATTTCACCGAAGGCCAGGAGGTCAAAGCGGGCGATCCTCTCGTCACGCTCGACGCAAGCGCGTGGAACGCCGCACTGAACCAGGCGGTTGCAAATTTGCGACGCGCCGAGGCGCAGTTGCTCAACGCGCGGCTGGAGTTTCTCAGGACGAGCAATCTCTTCAAAAGCAACATCGCCTCGGAACAGGATTTTCAGACCGCCGAGGCGACGTTCCTTGCAGCCCAAAGCATTGTGAACGCCGATGCAGCCGCCGTGACCAACGCGATGGTGAGTCTCAGCTACACGGAAATTCGGGCGCCGATTGACGGCAGGACGGGAGCGTTGCAGGTAAAGGCTGGCAATGTGATCAAAGCGCCCGATGATGCCATTGTTACCATCGCATCGCTCAAACCCGCGCAAGTGGTCTTTGGCGTCCCGGAGCACCACCTGAACGCGATCCGCAGTCGGGCCGCGAATGCCTCGCTTGAGGTGCGCGCGTTTGCACCTGGAGAGACCGAGAGGCAGTCAATCGGCGAGCTGACCTTCATCAACAATCGTGTGAGCCCCGGCACAGGCACCATTCAGCTGAAGGCGAGGTTCGACAACGAAGACCTTACGCTCTGGCCCGGGCAGTTCGTGAATACCGTTCTCACGTTGAGCAACCTCGTGAATGTCACGTCGATTCCCAGCCATGCCGTGCAATCGGGGCAGAACGGCGAGTATGTCTTTGTCGTGACCGCTGATGGAGCCGCGGAGATGCGTCCTGTGAAGCCGGGAATTACTCACGCCGGGAAGACGGCGATTCTGCAGGGCGTTGCAGCCGGCGAAACGGTGATCTCTGAAGGCCACCTGCGCGTCACACCCGGCGCAAAGGTGGTGATCAAGAATAACCCAATGTCCGCCGCCTCCGTCACCCCAGCCGTAGCCGCGCCGTGAATATCTCGGAAATATTCATTCGCCGCCCCGTCATGACGTCGCTGGTCATGATGGCGATCCTCCTTTTCGGGATCGTCAGCTATCGGTACTTGCCTGTCAGCGACCTGCCGAACGTCGATTTTCCCACGATCCAGGTGACCGCCAGCCTTCCGGGCGCGAGTCCGGAAACGATGGCTGCGTCGGTCGCGACACCGCTGGAAAAGCAGTTCTCGACGATTGCGGGAATCGATTCGATGACGTCGGTGAGTTCACTCGGCAACACGCGGATCACGATTCAGTTCAACCTGGAACGGGACATCGACGCTGCCGCGCAGGACATCCAATCTGCGATTTCGAAAACGGGCCGGCAGTTGCCGCCGAACATGCCGGCGCCGCCCACGTACAACAAGGTGAACCCCGCGGACTCACCCATTCTGTTCCTTGCGTTGTCTTCTGAAACACTGCCGCTGTCGAAAGTGGATGAATTCGCGCAGACGTTCATGGCGCAACGCATCTCCATGGTTGCAGGCGTTGCGCAGGTGTCCGTTTTCGGATCGCAACAATATGCGGTGCGGATTCGCGTCGATCCCACGAAGCTCGCTGCGTACGGGATTGGCATCGATGAGGTGGCTCAGGCCGTGGAGCAGTCGAACGTCAATTTGCCCACGGGAACGCTCGATGGCGCGCGGCAGGCATACACGATCCTTGCCAATGGGCAATTGCGGGAGGCAAAGGAATATCGGCCCATCATCGTGGCCTATCGCAACGGCCAGCCGGTGCGCCTCGAACAATTGGGAAGCGTCCTGGACAGCGTGCAAAACGACAAGGTCGCAAGCTGGTTCAACAACACGCGCGCCATCGTCCTGGCGGTGCAGCGTCAACCCGGCGCGAACACGGTCGAAGTGGTCGATTCCATCCGCGCGTTGCTTCCCAGCATTCGTGTGCAGCTGCCCGCGTCTGTGAGCGTGGAGGTTCTGAGCGACCGCTCGCAATCCATCCGCGAATCCGTCCGCGAAGTGCAGTTCACCCTCATGCTGACGGTTTGCCTCGTGGTTCTGGTCATCTTCCTTTTTCTGCGGAACCTTTCTGCCACCGTGATTCCGAGCCTCGCGCTTCCGATGTCCATCGTCGGCACCTTCGCCGCGATGTACCTGATGGGCTACAGCGTCGATAATCTCTCCTTGATGGCGTTGACGTTGTCCGTGGGATTCGTCGTCGATGACGCCATTGTGATGCTCGAGAACATCATGCGTCACATTGAAGACGGCATGCCCCCGTTCCAGGCTGCGTTAAAGGGATCACGCGAAATCGGGTTCACGATCATCTCGATGACACTGTCGCTTGCGGCTGTTTTCATCCCCGTGCTGTTCATGGGAGGGATCATCGGACGGCTGTTGCACGAGTTCGCGGTGACGATTGCAGTGGCTGTGTTGTTGTCGGGCTTTGTATCGCTGACCCTCACCCCGATGCTGTGCAGCCGGTTCATTCGCCCGGCGCACGAACGCAAGCATGGACGCATTTACGCCGCGTCAGAGCGGTTCTTCGAAGGCTTTCGCGGCCTCTACGATCGAACGTTGGTCATCGTGCTGAGGCATCGCCTGGCGACGTTGATTCTGTCGCTGTTGGTGGTGGTTGCGACAGCTTGCCTTTTTGTCGTCACGCCCAAGGGCTTTTTTCCAGTGGAAGACACGGGCCAGATTTTTGGCTCAACGGAAGCCGCGCAGGACATTTCGTTTGAAGCAATGCGCGAACGGCAGCTGGCCGTGGCGGCGATCATCAGCGAGAACACCAACATCCTCAATTTCATGTCGTCGATAGGCGCGGGCGGGCCGAATGCGACAGCGAACAGCGGACGCATTTTCATGCGCTTGAAGCCGCTTTCGGAAAGGGACAGGAGCGCCGAGGAGATCATCCAGGACTTGCGTCCGAAACTCGCAACGGTGCAGGGCATCCAGGTCTACCTGCAGGTTCCGCCCCTGATCCGCCTGGGCGGCCAGTTAAGCAAGGGATTGTATCAATTCAGCCTGCAAAGCACGGATATGGCGGAGTTGCGCCAGTGGGCGCCGTTGCTGGTCGAACGCATGTCGGAACTCCCGGGGTTCCAGGATGTGACGAGTGATTTGCAGGTGGCGAATCCACAGCTCAATGTTCAAATCGATCGTGACAAGGCCGCGGCCGCGGGATTGACCGTTGAGCAGATAGAAAACGCGTTGTTCAACGCCTACGGCCAGCGCCAGATCTCCACGATCTATTCGGACGTCAATACCTACTGGGTCATCCTGGAGGTGGAACCGGGGTATCAACAGAATCCCGACGCGCTGTCGCAATTGTATGTGCGCTCGCAGAACGACCAGCTGGTGCCGCTCGGCGCCGTTGCCCGGCTGTCGCGGGGGGTGGGGCCCATGACGATCGCGCACGTTGGCCAGTTGCCTGCAGTTACTGTTTCATTCAACCTCGCGCCAGGTGTTCCGCTGGGATCGGCTGTCGATGAAGTGCGCCGTTTGCAGGAGGAGTTGCGTCTGCCAGCAACAATCACAGCCAGCTTTCAGGGATCGGCGCAGGTTTTCCAATCTTCAGTCCAGGGCCTTGGCGTGTTGCTGATCATGTCGATCCTCGTTATCTACATCATCCTGGGAATTCTCTACGAAAGCTTCATTCATCCGCTGACGATTCTTTCCGGACTGCCATCGGCGGGATTCGGGGCGTTGCTCACGCTGATGCTGTTTGGAATGGATCTCAACATTTACGCGTTCGTGGGCTTAATCATGCTGGTCGGCATCGTGAAGAAGAACGCGATCATGATGATCGACTTCGCGTTGGACGCACAACGTGAAGGCAAAACGCCCGCAGAGGCGATTTACGAGGGCTGCTTGCTGCGGTTCCGGCCGATCATGATGACGACGATGGCGGCGTTGATGGGAACATTGCCGATTGCGCTCGGGCACGGCGCGGGAGGCGAAGCGCGGCGTCCGCTCGGCCTGGCGGTTGTGGGAGGATTGGTGGTGTCGCAGTTGCTGACGCTCTACATCACGCCTGTGATTTATCTCTACCTGGAAAGCTTCCAGCAATGGATGCGCAAGCGCTTCGCGCGCAAGGAGCGGGCGGTTGTGGCCGAGCCCGCAGCCGTTTGAGCGTGCGCGAACCCCGATTGGCAGTCATTTCACACGACTGATTTGCGGTTGGCTCAATGATTATTTTTCAGGCTAAGGACCAAAGAATCCCTTGAAGCACAGCCAATCGCGGCTATAACGAAGCCGTCCCACTCGCAGAACCGGCGCGATGCTGCGCCGGGTTATTGCCGCGATTCCGTAATCAAGAAACTGCTTATGCAAAGGAACTCACCCAACCGGCTGCTCGCGCTTCTCTCGCTCGTTGTTTCCGCGGCGCAACTGTTCGCCCAAGGCACAGCGTTCACGTATCAGGGCCAGTTGAACGACGGCACAAGTCCCGCGAGCGGAATTTATGATTTACGATTTACGATCCATGATCTGGCCAGCGGCGGCGGCGCGCTGGGAGGCGCGGTTACCAACTCCGCGACGAGCGTTAACAACGGGCTGTTCACGGTCACGCTGAACTTCGGCGCGGCCCCGTTCAATGGCGCGGATCGCTGGCTGGAAATCGGCGTGCGCACCAACGGCGGCGGCGCATTTACCACCCTCAGCCCACGGCAGGCAATCACCGCAACGCCATACTCCATTCAGAGCGCCAACGCGTCCACAGCCGCGACGGTCAGCGGTTCTGTTTCGGTGACGCAGCTTGCGGGCACCATTTTGTCGAACAACATCGGCGCGGAGAGCATCACCACCTCCATGCTCGCGCCGGGCGCTGTGACCACGGGGGCGATTGCCGATGGCGCGGTCACGGCCGCCAAGATGGTCATCGATTCCAACTGGTTCGCCGCGTTGACGATTGCCAATCCCACGCCAGCGATCCAGGACCAATTCGGCAGTTCTCTGGCAGTCGTCGGGAACGATCGAGTGCTCATCGGCGCGTATCAGGACGACACGGGTGGATTCGATGCCGGCGCGGCGTATCTGTTCAACCTGAACGGCACGCTGTCGACGACGTTCACCAATCCCACCCCCGCGGAAGGCGACTATTTCGGCTACGCGGTGGCGCCCGTGGGAAATGACCGCGTCCTCATTGGAGCGTATCAGGACGACACGAGCGGAATGGACGCCGGGATTGCATACCTGTTCAGCACCAACGGTTCATTGTTGATGAACGTTACCAATCCCACCCCGGCAGCCGGCGACTTCTTCGGCTACTCGGCGGCGGCCGTGGGAAACGGCCAGGTGCTTGTTGGCGCGTATCAGGACGACACGGGCGCGGCGGATGCCGGGTCGGCGTATCTGTTCAGCACCAACGGCACCCTGCTGACAACCTTCACGAATCCCGCTCCGGCAATTGGCGATTCGTTCGGTAGCTCGGTGGCTGCGGTCGGGAATGACCGCGTGATGATTGGTGCGTTTCTGGACGACACCGGCGCGAATGGAGCGGGTTCGGCGTACCTGTTCAGCACCAATGGAGCGTTGCTGATGACCTTCACGAACCCCACTCCCGCGGCAGGCGACCGGTTCGGCGTCCGGGTGGCGTCGATGGGAAACGACCGCGTGCTCATTGGGGCATCCGACGACGACACGGGTGCAGGGAACGCCGGGGCCGCGTATCTGTTCAGCGTCAAC
This sequence comes from Verrucomicrobiia bacterium, assembly GCA_035629175.1. Lineage (NCBI taxonomy): Bacteria > Pseudomonadati > Verrucomicrobiota > Verrucomicrobiia > Verrucomicrobiia bacterium. The sequence goes on from DASPIL010000103.1 coordinate 122,773, forward strand.
GGCACTTTGCTGACCACCTTCACCAATCCCGCTCCCGCGGTGAACGATTATTTCGGCAGCGCGATAGCGCCAGTCGGGAGCGACCGTGTGCTCATCGGCGCATACTCAGACTCAGCGGGCGCGCCGGATGCCGGAGCGGCATATCTGTTCAGCACCAACGGCACGTTGTTGACCACCTTCACCAATCCCACGCCTGCCAACGGCGACTTTTTCGGGCTCCCTGTGGCCTCGCTGGGAAGCGACCGCGTGCTCATTGGCGCGTTTTCGGACAGCATGGGCGCATCGGATTCCGGAGTGATGCATCTGTTCAGCACCGAAACCTACGCGCCGGGACTGGTGGCGGACGCGGTGCGCAGCGGTTCCATTGGCGCGACCAGCTTCGACGCAACCATCGGCGTCTGGACGCGTTCCGGCGACAATGTTTTCCGTCCGTTTGGCAACGTCGGTATTGGCACCGCAACGCCGCAGCAAAAGCTGCATGTCATTGGCAACATCTTCGCCACCGGCTCTGTCACCGGTTTGAGCGACCGCAACGCGAAGCGCGACTTCGCGCCTGTGAACAGCCGCGAAGTTCTCGAGAAAGTTTCCGCGCTGCCCCTCAGCACATGGAGTTACATCGCCGATGACGGCGTGCGGCATCTCGGCCCGATGGCGCAGGATTTCCATTCCGCGTTTGGTGTAGGCATGGACGACAAAACCATTTCCATGCTGGACGCGGACGGCGTGGCGCTGGCCGCAATTCAGGGGTTGAACCAGAAGCTGGAGGAAAAACTTCAACAGAAGGAAATGGAGATAGGTGAATTGAGCCGGCGGCTTGAAGCGTTGGAGACAATCATTCGCCGCCAAACTCTCCACCCGATCCACTCGAACGAAACCGAACCATAAAAGGCCGCACGATTTCCGGAGCGCCGACTTTCAGTCGGCTTAAGGCTCAAATTCTGGCTGACGCGGATGTGGCGTGCGGCGCTGGTAGTCCTGTGCGGTATGGCTTTCAGTCTTCAGCGTTCCAGCGCTTAGTTTGAGAATCATCCGGGTTCATTCTTGGTTAAGAGATTTGCCCATTCGTCTACCTCCGCGATCTCTGCGTCCTCCTGTTCAAGGTCCTGTTTGCCCACGGATCAGTAGAAGAATCGGTAGCCACGAATCACACCAATCACGAAATCCAGAGGTACAGTCCCGACAATTTTGGGAAAACGGGACGGTGCTCCAAATCAGACAACCGCAGTTTCGCAATGGTGATCTTGGTGGTCTTGAGTGACTTTCGGATGAGCTTGCCGCGAATGCGAATTCGGGCATAGTAATTTTCCGATGGCCACAAGGCCGGATTCAATCGCGTTTCGCACTGGATCCAAATGCGGATTCATCGGTTGCGCCCGTAGCTCAGTTGGATAGAGCATCTGCCTTCTAAGCAGAATGTCGTGGGTTCGAATCCCGCCGGGCGCACCACTTTCAAAGGCCATCAGTAATTCAAGGTGAGAATTGTTAGCTCCTGGCCGCCTCCCGGGGATTTGAAACGCACTGTATCGCCCGCTTTGCTATTCATCAGGGCTTGCGCCAAGGGTGAAATTGAACTGATTCGCCCTTGGTCAGGTTCAGCCTCGTCAGGACCGACTATCTGGTAGGTTTCTTCCTCGCCGTCCCGATGCCGGACCCGCACTGATGCGCCGAATCCCACCTTGCCAGAATCGGTGGGAGGTTCTGCAACGATCACCGAATCCAAAACCTGCTGTAAACGCTGAACGGCTGTTTCGATCCGGCGCACCCTGGCGATGCTGTCGTTGCTTCCGATGTTTTCCCCAGTCCCCAGAGCTCGTTTTTCTTCTAGCAGAGCGTTTGCCTGTTGTCGTAAGCGGTCGGCTCCATCCTTTGTGATGTAACGCTTTATCCCGGGCTGAACCTGCAGTCGCAGCGGTGTGATTTCGTCACCACTCGCTCCATCGGATTCACGCGTAAACGCTTTGCTCACGCCCAATCATAACCCCTGTCTTTTCCCACATCAACAAGTCCGCCGGAGGGAATGTCCGAGCGCGGATCTCATTCACAACGCGCACCGTAACCGAAGACGTTTCTTTTCGGGCAACGATCAGGTACACGCAGCGTCTCGGTTGAGTTTGAACCCCGAGTTTACAGCAACTTTCGTCAATCATATCCGCGGCCTGGATTCCGGATTGCATTCGCAACGCAATTTTTTTAGCCATTGCGCCATGAAATCCACCCGTGGCTTGTTTCTTTGGACTTGTGTTTTTTCGCTGACGGCAGGTTTCCATGCTTCTGCCCACGAACCATTGCCGCCTCCCGATGTTCCCGCTGATCCTCCGCCCGTGTTTTCGCTCGAAACTTTGGGCGATATCGTCGTCGGTTCTTGCAATGGCAATCCCGTTGCCGTCCATTTTCCAGTCCCGCGAGTCACATCCGCGTGTGCCGACATCAACACAGTTGTCTGCGAGCCCGAATCGGGAAGTTTGTTCCCGCTCGGAGTTACGGTGGTGACGTGCTGGATGACTAACGCGTGCGGCGAGAGCGCGACCAACTCCTTCACCGTCACAGTGCAGCGCGACGGCGCTTCGCCCACCATCGAATGCCCAGCCACAATCGTCGCGTACGCAACGTCGGATGCGGGCGCGGTGGTGGACTATCCGCTGCCAGCCGTAACGGACGATGGCGATCCAGCCCCCGCGCTTTCGTGCACGCCTCCTCCCGGCAGCATGTTTGACCCTGGTAATACGACCGTGACGTGCACGGCGGTCGATGCGTGCGGCAACGTGGCAACCTGTTCGTTCGTGGTTGAAGTGCGCCCGCCCGAGTTGCGCATCCGCGCCGAGGTGGATGCAACGGGCGGCGCCGGGCCTGTGGTTGTCGAAGCAAAAGGCTTTGACGCATTGGACACCACAACGGATCTGCTGGGCGAATGGCTTCCACTTGCAGGCAGTACCGTGGTTGAGCCGCCGTCGCGAACGAATGTGTTTTATCGTCCACCGTTGCTGGAGGGCGCTGTCCGGGCGCCCGGCCCGCTGGGGGAATTGGCTTACGTCTCCGTCGGGCCGCTCGCTGCTTATTCGACGCCCGGCTTCAACCCGGCACGCGGGCTCACGGATTCCCAGACGCTCTTCGGGGTGAAGATTCTTTCCGGCGATTCGGGTGGAACCGCCAATCGCTGGTCGGGTCCCCAGAACATGCCCTTCACGTTTTACTTCTTTGGCCGCCCGTACAAACAGTTCCGCGTCAGCAAGAATGGATTGCTCACCTTCTCCACCAACATCGTGACTGGAACGGAAGGTCTTTCCTATTTCAACTTCAGCGCGGCGGGACCTAACTCGCTCACCAACCGCCTGCCGCTATGGACGAATGGGTTTGCGGTAGACAACACCGTCTTCGGCCTTGCGGGTCGTTACGTGACGCAATCCAGTTCGGACGACGTCTTCGGTTATCTGCACGGATCGCCGCCGTATCGCCAGGCGTGGATCGTCTTCCGCCATCCAAAGGATCTGTATGGCCAGACCGTGACAGCGATCGTCCTCGAGGAGACGTCGAACCGCATTTTTATCATGGACATGGACACCGACGCGGCGGGCGATTCCACAAGCCGCCTTGTTGCGGGCGTCCAGGGAGAACTCAACTCGTTGCGCGAAGTGCAGCAGCCTCCTGCGTCGCCGTTCATCCAGCTCGTATCGCGCAATGGCAGCCTTGCCGACAATGCAGTGTATTTGTTTCATCCGCACATTCTCATGGGCCAGGTGAAGGGGCAGGCAGCGCCGCAGTTGATGACGGCGACAAACCTGGACCGTTACATCACGGAACAGATGCGGCAGGCGAATATTCCCGGCATGACTGTGGCGATCAGCCGGAACGGGCGGCTGATCCTCAACAAGGCCTACGGCTACGCGAACGTTGAGAAGCGCGAACTGATGCAGCCGTATCATCGCGCGTGCATAGGGAGCGTGTCGAAGATGTTTGCCGCCTTTGCGATTGAAAAGCTGATCGATGACGGCGTGATTGCCAGTTTGAACGAATGGCCGTATGCGCCGAGCCGAATGGGTAAACAGTGGTTCTGGGACGGCGTGAACGAAGGCATTACCAATAACATTCACACCAACTTCAGCAACGCGACCTTTCTGGCAACTCTCACGAATGTGACGCTGCGACATCTGCTCAGCCACACCGCGGGGTTTGCCAACCGCAACGATGACCTCGGGGCTGCGAACGCGTATGCGGACGGTGATTACACGCAGCTCACACCCCAGCAGCAGGTGCGCCGCTTCATCGCCACCCAGAGATTGATCACCAATGGCGTCGCCCTTTTATCCGCCTACTCGAATCCGAGTTTCAAGCAGCTGGGCGTGTTCGTGGAGGAAGTGGTGGGCGAGTCGTATGAATCGTGGATTCTCGACAACCTGTTGATCCCTGGGGGGGCGCCATTTGCCCGGTTGATGCGCACGTACGAGAACGAGGAAACGTTCCGCGACGCGCGGCGATATCTCTATTACCCGGCGGGTCGCGTGCCCAATTCGTCGCCCGTGATATTGCGCGCCGATTCCCCATGGGGCAACAGCCGCATCACAGGCGCGTGGGGACCTGTCACTTACGGCGACGCGATTTACGCGAACGCAGCCGACGGGGCTGCAGGATCGCTGACTGCAACCGCGCATGACCTGGTCCGTTTCATGGCGGCGATCGATGGCATGCCAAACAAAACGGACATCCTTCCACCCGAGCGTTTCAACGAACTGGAACAGCGATTCTTCCCGGCTGTGTCGCAGGGAATTGGCTGGGATAATGTGAGCGTCAGCGGCAATTCGGTGTGGAAGAACGGCAACATCAGTTACGGCGCCTCGCACCTCGTGCGATCCACTACAGCGGATCGGTTGACGGTTGCGGTGGTTTCAAACACTGGCGCGAACGTGACGACACTCGGCAACACGTTGTTCAACATCGTGCGGGCGGTCCCGCCCATCAGCCCATTCTACGACCTGTTTCAACTGCCAGTCATGCTGCCGTAGGAACCGCAGCCGTATCGCTGACTTCCAAATCGGCACCGCGTTGGATGGTCCAGGTGCGCCGGGTTCCTGTCAGCGGTACAGCATGCCCAAGTCATGGCCCGAACGCCGCATTGGTGGTTCCCCACCAATGACTCCAGCGCGCGTGATCGATGCTGTTGTACGGATTGATGTAAGTGCGGATCACCGTATTCACGTTGGTGTTCCCCAACAGGAACTTGTCCAGGAACGCTCCCACTTCGGCATCAATGCTGGGCGTGGTGGCGCAGTGGCCGTGCCCGCCAATGTTGTTGAAGCCGAAACGATCGCCGATCCCCCAGGTGTTGTAGATCTTCTCCACGGCGCGACTCGCAACGTAGTGCGACGGATTGCCGAGCCACGTGAAGTCCGGGTTGCCAGTGACAAACAAAGCGCGTGGCGCAACCATCGCCATCAGCATGTGATGATCAATCGGCAGCCTCGAAACATTTGCACCGCTGAAGGCGAACATTCCTTCGCTGAACCAATTGTGATCCGTGTTGCTGATCTTCTCAACCGTGCCTGCCGGTTCGGTTTCGTTGTATCGCCATGAATTAGCGCCGCCTCCGCCCGATTCCTGCGCTATGGTCAACGCGATGCGCTCGTCAAATGCGCCCGAGAAGAGCGCCATCTTGCCGGCATAGGAGCAGCCTGTTACCGCTATCGCCCGAATGTTGATGGGCAGCGCATCCTGCACCATTTCAAGCCCGTCGATGATTCGGCTGACGCCCCAGGCCCATGCGCTGTATTGGCCGCTGTTATCGATATTAAGATTTGGATACAGCTGGTAATACGGATTCGTGTTCTGCGGGTTGCTATAGGTTGTCACCTGGTTGTGGCTGAACGTGATGCGTGCAATGTCGCGGCTCGTAAAGAGGTTCGCCGGGATGCTTCCACTCGGTGTGTTCATTCCAATCACCGCCGGGAATGGGCCGTCTCCCGCCGGAAGCAAAACCGCGCAGGTCAGCGTCAGTGTTCTGGGGAGGCCTGCGACCATGTTCGTAATCCGCACAGTCAGTGTTCCATTGGTGGCGGTGATGGCGTTGTAGCTGGCGAACACGTTCGTGCGATCGACGGACGGCTTGGGTCCGATCTCGTAATTCTCCACCTGCGCCTTGATCTCGGCGCGACGGTGGCTCCAGTCATAGAAGCTGGTGCTGCGCGTTCCCACCATGTTCAACGGATCGGAAGCCCAGGCGAACGGGTCGGGAAGAGGTTGAATGATCGGCAGGTTCGCAAGCGTGGGCAACGGAGGCGCGGGAAAATTCGTGCCTGTGAATTCCACGGAATAAACCAGCGGCGGCGTGTCGAATGGCGTCGCCGTGACCTGCGCCGAATTCGGGCTCTCGCCGAAGTTGTTGAACGCGGCTATCACGTAATAATAAGGCATCGCATTCGTGACGTCGAAATCCACAAAACTCGTCGTCGTAACGTTCGTGATCGCCGTGTAAGGGCCGCCGTTTATCGTCGCGCGTTTCACGGTGTAATTCGTGCCACCCACTGCCGCAGTCCACGTCAGTGAAACCTGCGCATTGCTCGCAACCGCCGTCAGACCCGTCGGCGAAAATGGGGGCAGTTCCGCAGGGGTTGCGCTCGCTTCGAGCGCATTGCCGCTTTCACCGTAAACATTCACTCCCGAGACGGTGAAATAATACGTTGTTCCATTGGTCAATCCCGTATGGACAAAGCTCGTTCCTGCGATGTTGGTAACGGTGGTGTAAGGCCCGCCGCTCGTGGCCGCTGCCTTGACCAGGTAATTCGTTGCGCCGGAAGCAGTGCTCCATGTCAGCCAAACCAGGCTCTCGCCCGGAGTTGCAACCAGATTCGCGGGAACCACCGGCGGCTGCGGCGGAAACGGCGTTGCACTCCGCTCCACGGAATCCGCGCTCTCGCCATCGAAGTTCAGCGCCGACACGACGTAATAATAGGATGTGCCGTTCACCACGTTTGTATCGATGAAGCTCGTTATGGTTCGGTTGGTCAGTGTCATGTACGGTCCGCCGCTTGCGGTGGACCGCTTGACATTATAGCTGTGCGCGAGAGGCGACCCAGGCCAGCTCAGCGCCACCTGTCCAACCCCGGCTGTCGCCGTCAGGTTGCTCACAGTAACCGGCGGCGGGGTGACATCATGAATCCTATAAAACTGCTGCGAGTCCGAGGGCGTGTTCGTGAGACTTACAAGCCCGAGCGTGTTGGCCGTGCTGGTCTGCATTGCTATCCAGGCCACTGGCGGCTCAAGGCTGTCTGTGCGTTCCCAGGAGTAGGACCGTCCTGATGTTCCAGAGTAAGTCACGCTCACGTCGCCGTTCGGCAGCAGCAACGGGAGAAGAAGCTGATTGGCGATCAACTCATACCCAATGCCGTCAAGCCACGTCCGCGTGTCCGACCCAGTCTGGTTGGGGTCGGGGCCAAGAAACACCGTGATGTTCGTGTCATAAACCCGTCCCAGCACCGGTGTCATGAGCAGGCGCCGGTTGCCTTCTGAAATCATCACGGGCGTGGTGAAGGGATTAGGTGAAAGGTTGGTGCTGTAAATGGTCGTTGAATCTGTGGTGCTCGCCCATAACCGCCTCACGCCGGGCGATCCCTGCCGATAAAACGGCAGCGGCCCCGGGTAATCCGTCAATGCCGCGCCCGCGGTCCAGGTCGGGCTCGTATCCGTCCAAAACAATCCATAGACATTGTAATACTGGCCAGGCGGAGGCTCAGGCACGGCAATGCTGGTCTTCAACCTCGCCGCATTGGTGTCCGCGAGGGCGTTTGCTGCGTTTTGGAAGATCGTGGCCAGATTCCCAAATGCTCTGCGGTCCCAAATCCCATCGTTGGCCAGCGCTGTTTGTCCGTTGAATGCAGTCCATGGCTGCCACTGCCCGTTCGTGAATGTCGTGGTGTTTCCAGCAGGGCCGTCAGTTATGTCGACATAGGTAATGGCTGCCTCGGCGGTGCTGACGATGCCAATGGCGGCGCAGAGGGCGAGTGCTTTGATGCGGTTTGTGATCATGCGAATTTAGAGTTGATGCGCGCGCGTGGAGGCGCATCGGGATTGCGGAAGAGAGGCATTCCGCAGGAGAGTAATGACGCGCCTGACGACGATCCACTGTTGGACTGGTGGCCACTCTAACCTGCGAGAAACTCAAGGCAAGGGCTGAACCATGGATGATTCTATGTTTCGGACGCAGCGCAGCTTTCCGAGCGTGCCCACGCTCCGCAGCAGCTGCTACTGGGGACGCCCTGAAAGAATAGACATGGAAGTCGCGCTACGTCGCGCACCGCAAAATGCGATTCCGCAAAAAGCAAAAGGCCGTCTCCAGTGAGACGGCCTCTGTAGGATTGACGACGCTTATTTCCGTTTCGCCATGAACGCGAGGCCGGCCAGCGCTGATCCCAGGAGCATCACGGAACTGCCACCATCCGGAACCGCTGCTGTCGGGGGCGGCGGAATTGTTCCCGTGGAATTCACGACGACGTTGATGGCCGCACGGCCGATTTCAACATTGTTCTGAAGAAGGGCGAGCGCGAAGCTGTACTCACCATTGGCGTTCGGATCGAAGGCAGATGATCCGAAAACCGAATCCATGCCCAGGTTCCAGGAGTTCTGGGGATCCATGCTCAATCCCGTCAACAGGGATGGCGCGACGGCCAATGAGGTGGTCACGTCGTTGTCGAATGCCGGGTTCTTGTCGTAGTAGAGCCGCACGGAAAAACCTTTTGTATTGAGGAAGTTCACGTTCGGGTTGATGTCCACGAAAAACCCGACATTCCATCGGGAGTAATCCGGATTGGAATTGCCGCCGCTGAATGTGTCACCTCCACCGACAGCGTAGAAAGTGCCTGCCCCGTCGTTGGCAGGCGCCGGATTGGAGTAGCGCGCATGGGCCGTAAGGCCGAGCGTGATGTTGTAGCTCCCGCTGGTGACTGAGGTGATGGCCACCGCGTTGTTCGGAATTCCCGAGCCGCCGAATGTCGCACCGCTCAAGGTTCCAAAGGATGTGTATGTGGGATCGACCTGGATCGCCATCGCGGAAGCGCAGGCCAAGCTCAAGGTTCCAATGCTGCAGATTATGTGTCTCTTCATCTAGTTATAGTTCTTAAACCGCCCCGTACATCGGCCACGGCAACTCCTTTTTAGCTCGCGACGTGCCATGCCACTGATTCCGTGCGGTTCTGCGCAACGGAACTCGCAAGAGCTTGACGAAGAATAACTTGGAGAGCTGATTGTTTCGAAGATCGGATGGCACCGGAAATCCTCAATCGATGAAATCCGTAAAGCGCGGCGACATCGAGTCGGGCGATGAGCAGGTCGAATGGAACTGCGAAAGTCATAACATGCCGCACGGCGAGAAAACCCCGGTCGGCAAATGTTCCGAGCCAATTCGTCCGCAGTTATCTCGATGAAGCCGTCGGAAAACTGCGGACGCCGCAGTCTCTGGCCATGCAATCCAACTCAAGAGAGTTCACTGTGCGAACAAGCGGAAGAATCTGGAACCCTGTGCTGCGGGCACTGTCATCGTCTGTTCCATCCCCGCAAAAACAGGCAAACCCGCAACGTTCTGCCACGTGCCCACAGAAAGGTTTGTTCGCGATTGAAGCGTAAACCCAGAGATCGCAGCGGGCCAGCCGAGTTGAATCGAGTTGTTCGCCGCGGCACGCATGTTCAGGTAAACCAGGGCGTTGGTCGAAATGACGTCGATCTCGCCTCCGACGACAAACACTTCCGTTCCGATGCCATTGTCGAGCCTCGTCATCCAGCTGAAGGTTCGCGCATTAGCGAATTGCGACAGGACTGGTGGTGTGATGGGAAGCGCCGCGGCGTCGTAAGCGGTTTTCGATGGATCACTGAAATAGAGCGTGAGCGTCGGGACCACCATTCCAATCCGGGTTGAAACACCGTCCACAATGATGTCGGAGCTCCCCGATTCGATCGTGAGGGAATCATTGTTATTGAACTCATTGTAGACTCCCACGTACCCGCACGTGGTGTGTGAAAAATGGGAGGCATTGGTGATCGTATGGCCGCCGATCTGCACCAGCATCGAAAAGTCGGATGTGTTGGTGAAATACGCGTCGAGAACATCGCCCGCGGGAAAGGACACGAACAACGATTGGCCGACACGTGCCGGATCGTAGGTGACGCGGCCGCTGAATGGTGTGCCTAGCGCGACACCGGCTGGCAGGGAATTCGAAGGATTTCGGATGTTGTTGACCGTTCCCTGGAACCAGAACGTGACAGGCGCGGCGTGCGCTCGCGAGACCACATCGCCAAGCGTCAGCAGCAGCAACGCTGCAAAAAAGGCGCGAACGGGCGGCGCGATGAGGCCACGGGCGTTAAGAATGACGCTTGGGGTGGAATGTTTATCCATCGAGGTGGGGGAATGCATGAGCCCGTTGTAGCATCGGACGTTCAAACCACCAATACGCCCATGGTCGCACCTGCGCCACAAGGGCGGGGCATTGCGGCCCGATGTCTCCGCCGCGTGAGCGATGCTGCGTTGCAAAATGGACATTGCTCCAGGGGCCGCAGCTTCGGATAGTTGGTTCCGCCCGCTGATTCGCAGAGCCGCCGCAGCGCGGCCAGTTTACCAAGGCGCGTTGGCAGCGTTAATAGACGCGAATAATCTCGGCAGTCTCCACAGCGACAGGGCCGAGCAGCCCGGATTCCAGCAACGGAGATTCTTTGGTGTAGTGACGCCAGGTGCTGAAGGTCAGCCGGCCCGTCGGGCTCGGTTTTCCGTCAACCACCCATTGCGGCACGGCTGTTAGTTCTTCGCCTTTCCATTCAGCGTCACCCGGCAATTGTTCGTCGCCAATAATCCTGTTGGGCCACAGATTCGTTACCTTTAACACAATCCTGTTTGTGCCTGCCTTCGCGGCTCGCGTGATGTTGACGCGGAATGGGGGCTTCCACAGCACACCCAACTCCTTCCCGTTCACGATTACCTCGGCAAAGTTTTTCACGCTCCCGAGGTTCAGCCACAACTCCCGTCGCCCAGCACGTTGAGCGGCGGAGAGTTCAAATCCATTCTCGTAAGTGGCGGTTCCCGAAAAGTAACGCACCCCAGGTTCGCTGCGCCCGGTCCACGAGCCGAGTTTGTCCCATGTGATCATCGGCGGAGCGCCCCACCCAGGAGGGAACGTCAAAGTCCAGGACCCGCTGATCTCGAACGGCGCAGGCACGTTCGTGGCTTCGGCGTGCAGCACTTTGCCGTTGGCGGTTTTCATCGAGACGTGACCGTTCGTCCAGGCTTTCACCGCCAGCGAGCCTTCGGCTGATACGCCCGGCTCCCATCGCGCTGGCAACGCTTCGACAAGATGATCCGCCCCCGTTGCGAGCTGTCGAAAGACTACGAACACGGATCCAGCCGGGTCGAAGTCGAGTTTTACGTGCGTGCGGCCATCGTTCTCGCTCCAGACGGCTGCTGTTTCGATTCGACCCGTGTCGGGATGCCAAAGTTCGGGGACCTTTCCGTTGACGCGGAAGGTGCAATCGGCGGAACTGGATTCGCGACGTTGGTTCGATACGAAATAAATATGGGCAGTCCCATCGACCCGATGCGTATACGCCAGGTTCGTGCCGGCTGACCCGCCGCTCACTTCAAAATCGGGTTTGAGCTTGCACGAAACGAGAATCTCCTCGAGAGATTTTCCCCACACCACGCGGCCTTTCCCCAACGGGTTCTCAAGCACCGTTTTGCCATCGCATGGTCCCCATATTTCATCGGCGATTTGTTTCACCTGTGCATCACAACGGGGATAATCGTCGAGGCTGGGCGAATGCTGCGGACGGGGGCCGACCACCGTCAAACCCGCACGAATCAAATCACGCAGGCGACGCACCATGCGGGGCGTCATGTTGGCGTCATCGGGCGGAAGAATCAGAACGGCATAGTTTGCACCACTCGCGAGCACCAGCCGGCCGTTCAAGACTGCCGCGCCGCGCAGCAATACATCCGCGTTCACGGCGTCATAGTCGTAACCGGCGGGCAGCGGCGGGTTGCCCGCGCGCATAACGACAGGAGCGCTCTCCCCCACGAAATACGCCGCGTCTGCCACAGTGCGGCCCTGTTGCAACAGAAACTGACAGCGCGAGAGGTAATCGATCCATGCCTTGCCCTGGTTCCACCAGGTCGCAGTGGGTTCGAAGTTGATGCCGAATGGTCCCATCGTCATCCCCGGCCAGCGGTTCGTCCACGGCTGCATTGCGTATCGATGAAACACAAAACGATTTATCCCCTGGCAGAACATCAGATCGCCCAGCGGTTTCAGCGAGTAAGGATCATTCTGCCAGCGCCCGTCATTGGGCCATCCCGTGAATGATTCCGCGGCAACGATTGATTTCCCATAGATGTGCGCCAGGGATGCGGTCATCTTCACCGAAGGATCGCCCTGGCTGCCCGTCCAGAATTCACCCATCACAACGTCAGCGGGCGCTCCCGAAATCAGGGATTCAAACGGCCCGGTGTAGGGTTCGATTTCGCTGATCAAACCATTTTGCCGGCAGAGGTCAGCGAAGTGCGCGAAATAATTTTCGGCAAACAGATCCGACACCGTTTTGCGCATGTCCCAGAGAAATCGTTCGGTAACCGCGGGACTCTCCACCACGAATCGGTTGAACGCGGGCAGGAATGGAAGCGGATCATACCCGCGGCGCTTTTGGAATTCCTCCCGAAATTTCGGGCTCCAATCCTGGGTGCCCACTTCATAACTGTCGACCAATGCCGACACGAGCGTCTTGCCAGCCAGGGATCCGATCTCGTCGAGGATCTTCTTCATGAAACCTTCCCAATGCGCATCGAGGCCGGTCTTGGTGAGTTTATCGCATTCGAGCCCGAGGCCTTCTCTGGGCGCAGGGTGATTGTTCACACCGATGGGCGTGTAGCCGAGTCGCAGAACGATCCAATCGCCAGACGGGACATCCCATCGCAGGCGGCCGTCAGCATCCATGTTGGTTGTGAGATTCAGGATCCCGTCGCGGGGAATTGCCGTGTTGCCAAACGAGACCGTCGCGGGCGGCGGTCGGACAAATGTGCGATACGCGGAGGTCTTGCCGATCGAGCGGATCGCAGCCAGCTCATTTGTGTCGGCGGGGAAGACGAGCGTGTCGCCCTCGCCCACGGTGACGCTGGCGGCCTGCCCATCGAGCGAGAGTTCGACGCGCAATTGCTTGACGGCTCCCGGCGCGGGATCGCCGCCGAGGTCGATGTTATTAACGCCGACGGATTTCCGGCCGTCCCGAACCATCTCGTTGAGCCGCGAGGTGACGTCCGCAACCCCTCCGAAATCCGGCTCATACACGGCACGCGTGATCTCCAGTTTCGCTGCCCTGGCGCCGGTGGATTGTGCAGCGACCGGGGGCGCTTTGAAGGCAAGCACGCCGATGTCGTGGTAATAGCCGAGGTTGGCAGGGGGCAAAGGCAGAACGGCGTCGAAACGATGCGGCCCGGCAATGCGGGCTTCGCTCGAAGTCAGGCGCTGCATTGCGTTCGTCACAGTGTTCCAGGGTCCGCCGCTGCTGGACCAGCCCGCGCAATTCATGATGCCGAGTTTGAAATCCAGGCGTTCGGCTTCCTGCACGGCGAACTTGAAATGCTCCCGCCATTCCGGACTCATGAACTTCACCGGACCTGCGGGGATGCTGCAGTCGACGTTAAATATCGTGGCGGCGCCGAGGCCGATCTGCTTCATCGCCTCGAGGTCGGCGGTGATGCCTTCGCGCGTGACATTGCCGTTCATCCAATGCCACCAGGTTTGCGGCCTGGCGGATTCCGGCGGGTTGACGAATGCCGATTCGAGCCTGTCCGCGCCGGACGCGGCGAGGCCTGCAACCATCACAAGAGATGAAAGCAATTTCCGATCTGCCAATTTCCTGTTCCACATGATTTTTAAACTCAAACTTTGAACTCCGAATTCTAATTCTCCATTCTGAATTCTGCATTCTGACGTGTCGGTTCATTCTGCCCGCAAATGGGAAAATAGTCTAAACACGGGTGGCACCCAAGAACACGGAATTCACGGACTCCCTTCTCGCCGCGCACGATTCGCGAGAAGGCTGAAGGAGTGTTCGTCGGGTAACGATTGTTCGTCTCGTGTTGTCAGCCGCTCCCTTTCCTTATTGGGTATACACTGCCTGGGAGCGGACCCGCCGGGAAAGAACTGGCCTGAATTGCTCGGAGATCGCCTCAAACCCAAAGTCAGAAATGTTTAGATTTCCGCTGCTCTCTTTCGTGTGGTTCGTGTGATTCGTGGTTAACTTCCTTTCTTCAATTCGCGTAAACCCATTCTCCCCCGTCCCATTTGGCTACCGGCTCTGGCGCGGTGTGTGATTCATGGGAATGCCTGTCTTCGTTCTCCCGATCGACTGTTGCGAGCCTTGGATGCGCAAATCACCTCATTGCGGCGAGTATTGAACGGGTGAAACTTTCGACATGGCTACTGCGAAAAAGAAAGCTTCAAAAAAGAAAGCTGCGAAACGGCAGTTGATCAATACCGGCACGGACAAGCGCTTCGTCCGCCGCAATGCGAAAGGACGATTCAAAGAGAGCGACGACGTCGGCAAATCTTTGGCAGCCGACCGCCGGAAGAAAGCAAAAACAAAATCAAAGCCAGGGCAGGGAGACAAAGGCGACAGGTGATCGCGGGCTCGGAAATAAAGGCCGCTTAACCACAACGGCACAACGCGGCAGCGCCGGAACCAAGGGATGGACACGGATCCGGAGAAGACAAAGGCCGTTTAACCACGAATTACACGAACCACACGAAATAACTGAAACGAGGCCAGAATCGGGTTTGGAGCCGCGCCCACACTCGTGTGAATAGTGTGTTTCGTGGTTGTTTCCTTCTTCAGGTAGTCCCGTTCAGGCGCACATCAAAGCAGAGGCGTGGTGCGCTTGCACAACTGCAGCGACAGCCCCCAGGGATCGCGCATCATGATCAGGTGCGACCCGTCGGCCTGACGGACTTCATCGACGATCTTCGCGCCAGCCGCGATAAGCCGCTCGGAATCCTTTGCGGGATCGGCGCTCACCAGTGCGAGATGAAACGTGAGCGGATTCATACTGTGGTAATCCGGAACCTGATCGGGCGGATTACAGTAGATTTCGATCACGGACGAACTGGAGTCGGCCAGAAAATGGGTTTGCGTTGGATGCGGAACGTGGCGGACAACCCGCAAGCCGCAGTGTTTACAATACCAGTCCGCCACAGCGACAGGGTCAGCGACATTGAATGCGGCGTGTTCAATTTTCATAAACAGTTATCGGTTGTTCGTTGAGTGCCATTTTCAACAGTTCAGCGTTGCAGTCACAGTTCAATCCTGAACACCACCGACGTCGCGAATGGCATTTGCGGCGGACAGGTCACCGTCAATCCGTCCGATTCCTGACGCCAATCCAGTGGCCCATCGTGCCCGAGCATCTTTACTGACCGAACCCGCTGGCTCGCGTTCGATCCAAGGGTTTTGATGTTCAAGCGTGCACCGGGTTCTGGGACGGCCATGCAAAAGGCATACACCGCGCCGTCCTTCCCCAGCGTGAATCGGAAATCCGTTGGACCGAACTGAAACTCCGCGTGCCTTCGTCCAAGCTTCCCGCCCGGAAGCATCTTCAACCGGCCGCCGTCCGTGTTGCCTTCGCCTGCCACCCGCCATGCGCGGCTGCCATAAATGGCTTCGCCGTTTCTTCGCATCCAAACGCCCACCTCCTTCAACATCCGCTGGCTTCCCTCATCCAGCGAGCCATCGGGCAATAGCGAGACACACACGGCGGCATTCCCATCCTTGGCCACGGCTTCGATAACGTAACGGATCACCATGCCGGAATCGTATGTAAAACCCGGGCTGTAATACCAATCCCCGACGGGCGCTTCAGCAATCCATGGCTGATCGGTTTTGATCTGAGCGGGAATGCCATGTTCTTCCGTGTTGACCGTGCCGTTGTTCTTTGGACGGAACTTCACGATGCTGAACGTGTCGACCTTGCCGCGCCGCGCGAGAGCCTGGTTATAGAAATGTGCAATCACGCGTTGCATGGCATCGCACTTATAACCCGATCCCGTGCCCGACCCGCTAAACGGCTGCGTACTGGTGCCATCCGTATAAATGAAATCCGGATCGTAACCGTCAATCACATCCATCATCCGCAACGCCCATTGCGTCGCATACCACTCGGCGTAGCGCAGGTGGTTTGTGAAGATCCCGGACGCAGGCACGTTCCACGGCCCTGCCGCCGCGCGCGCGACGCCTTCGTATTCCCGCAGATCAATGCCATACAGAAGCCGAGGATCGAGCCCTTCCCACCATTTCCCCTTGCCATCTGCGAGCGTGAGGTGGGCGTCGTACGGCACACCGGCTTTCGGGCCGTCCTTGTCGCTGCCAAACGCGGTCTGCCACCAATACCAGGTGTATTCGTGATGGAATGTGACACCGTAACGCATGCCTTCTGACCGCGCAGCTTTCGCCCATTCGGCCAGCAGATTGCGTTTGGGTCCGAGCCGGGTTGAATTCCATGGATGATGCCTGGAATCCCAAAGGTCGAAGTTATCATGATGAACTCCCTGGATGATCAGGAAACGCGCGCCGGCTTCTTTGTAGGATTGACTCAGGGCTGCTGGATTCAAGTTGGTGGGATTCCATGCGCGCAGCACCTCTTTGTAACCGACCTCGGACGGATGACCAAAGTTCTTCAAATGGTTCTGGTATGCGGCGTGGCCCTGTTTGTAGAGATTGCGCGCGTACCAATCACCGCTTTGCCCGGATGCCTGGGGACCGAAATGAACCCAGATGCCGAACTTCGCCTCGCGCAGCCAATCCGGCACGCCGGGATAATTGGTTTCGATCGATTCCCACGAAGGCGCGAAAGGCCCGCTTGCGATGTCGAGATCCAGTTTGGCTTCGGGGAAACTCCTCGCGTTGCCGAGGGGCACGCTGTCCTGCGGGCGCGGTGCCGCGACTTCGGGCATGGGCGGCAGGTGGGGTTGCGTGACGCAACTGGAAAGGGCGATGACGAATGCGCAAGCCATCAAACAGTGCACGGCTGGGCGAGGTCTCCGGAGAAGTTTCGCAATCAGCGTCATAAGAATGTTCTCAGTCTGCGCAACATGAGATTCCTTTTTCGAGCGGAAAAACCTCTACCCTATGAGGGAATTCAACCACGCATGGACACGGATAAACACGGATCTGACGAAGAATGCTGAAACGCTAAAAACTAAAAGTTCCATCACGCTCGCGAAGTCACACTGAAGCAGGTGAAGCCTGCGCTCCCGTTCGACGTTTGTCTTCTTCGCGCCCTTTGCGACCGTAGCGTGGGATTACTTGTTTGACCACGGACAGGAGGTATACCCACGAAAGACACAGGGGTCTCAGGCCGATATTCAGGAGCTCACGCGGGTCGCCGCCCGGCTTTAACTTGACGATCGGTATGGCTATGTCAGACTTCGCGCCGCCGCTGTGAGAGTCCATTGTCGCGGTCGAAAAAGGAAAATTCCCATGAACTCACGAGTTCGCTTTTGGTTGAACGCCGCAGCCGTTGCAGCGCTTTTGTTTCCGCCGTGCGCTCGGGCGAAGGATGTCCTGGAACTCCAATCGCACGCCGCAGAGGACGGCTGGTTTCATTACCGCCTGCGCACACTCGAAGATCCTTTTTTCAACGGGATTCACATTGCCGGCATCGGGCCCTGGTTCACTAACTATATTACGAGCATCGTGCCCGAGGGTTGGACTAACGGTTTCTACAATGGAACGTGGAACGGGATAGCATACGACGGCTGGGCCCCGCAGCCCCGTTTGAACGAAATCAGTTTTTCCGTGCAAAGCGGGCAGCATCATTTTCGAGAGGGAATGGTCACCCTGATCATCGGTCTCACCTCCTTCGATCCCATGTTTAGCGGGGGCGGATATATCAACTTGAAGGCGCTCGTTCCCTGCCGTCCGGAGGATGCCAGTGGAGGGGAGCAAGAAATGGTCACGCGCGCAGAACTGGTGCCTGATGTAGTCGTCGATGAACTGATCGTGACGAACGGCCTGGTTTACGGCATCACGTTCTCGTGGAACGGGGAATCGACCGTTCAAATGGAGGGATCGCATGACTTTGTAGCATGGATCCCAATTGCGAGAATCCATGGTTATGCTCCGCAGACGACCTGGCGCACCAATGTGGCGCTGAATGGGTTTGGCAGTTTCTTCAGGCTGTCACTTCTTTCAGCCCGGCATCTTCCGGGGCTTGCCAGCCAGGCCGGAAAAGGCACGCGCGCTGGTCCCACGATTCCATTGCAGCAACAAAGAATCGCCGGCTCCAAGTTGTTGGTGATGTTCATATCCGAGCCGGGTAAAAGCTATGTGATTGAACAAAGCGAATTCGGTGGGGAGATCTTCTCAAGAGCACGCGTCGACGCCTCGGAGGCTGTCACTGAAGTGCCGCTGGAGATCGTCCATGATCGCCCCAGCGTAAAAATACATGTGCGAGAATTGACGGAGAAGTGAAGTCAGTCGTCTGATGTCCCTTGTCCGGGTTGAACCATGAATGCACACCAATGAACACGAATCCGGGAGACGACTCCCATGACCACGAATCACATGGCGCGGCAGAGCCGCAACGAGAACGGGAAGGGGAAACGGGTTGACGCGAATTACGCCAATTTGCGCGAATTGAAGGCAGGATGGTTCGAGGGAATTTCTAACCACGAATCACACTAATCACACGAAAAGGGGCGCTGCCATCGTTCATCGGATTCCAGTTTTCCGGGCCAGACAGCGCAGCATCGATTCCTTCCAGGCGTTCATTTCGGCATGGGAGAAGAAGCGGCGGCTTTTGAATTCCGGCAGGCGTCGGCGGCGACCGGCGGCCAAGAGATGGCAAATGGCAAATGGCAAATGGAAGATGGACCGGACCCCACCCTCGACCTTCAACGAACAACGAACAAGAATTGAGCGCGACTCCGCAACCTCCTGACCTCCCAAGAGGCTGATCTGCTCGCCTCATGCAAAACTGCAGGGTTCGGTTTTGCTTCGGGCGGCAGTTCCCTGTGAATGGATGGCTGCATCGGACCGCTGTTTTGAATCGAAAGCCCGGCTGCGACCGGAGTTGCGACGCCAGTGTCGCGAAGACATTGCCGCGGAACGCATTTCAATTGAACGCCACGGCGCATCCGTGCTGGACCAAATGCTGCCGCTGCTCTGCGCTCCTGTTCAATGCCGCTTTTCCTTTGCGGCCTTCGAGTCCTTCGCGTGAGGCTTTTCGAGGTTGAACCACGAATGAACACCAATCCCAAGGAACGAGTTGCATGACCACGAAAAACACGATTCCGAAAGGGGAAACGGGCTTACGCGAATGACGCTAATTTTCACGAATTGACCAGGATATAAGGGCAAACGGGTTTACGCGAACTTTGCGAAGTGGTGCTAATCGAAATGAAGAAATGACAGGAAGCTGTGTGCGCAAACCTCTGATCGCATTTCGTGTGGTTCCGTTGATTCGTGGTTGACGATCCCCCCTCTTTCCGGCTCTCTCCCGGTTCGTGCCTCTCAGGGTGAGAGAGAGAGCAGAAAACTCGGGATATGGACCGCGCGATCGGGCGTCAACCCTCAACCCAAACCCCGCCAACGGCCAACTGACACATATCGATTTACCAAGAGCGCAGCCGGTAAAACCGTTCATCAGCGCCCGCTGCCGTGTCCGTAAACACCTGTGCACCACCGATCCCGGGAACCGATGGCAATGAGGTCCAATTAGGGGCCAGCAACGAGTCGGTGTGTTCCAGCGCATAGACTCTTCCGCTTTGCGTGTTTGCTGTACAGGTGAACGTGGTTTCTACGAGCATTGGATTGAAGAGGAGAACCGGCGGCAGCGACGTCCCTTCGATCTTCAATGCCATGCTGTGGAAATTTCCTGCCGCGATCGCCACGACGTTGCTCAGGCCGGGTGGAATATCGATCTGTCCTGCCGGTTCGCGGACGCAGTTCGTGTTTCCAATGAATTGGCACTCGCCGTTTGCCCAAGCCCCGTTGCTTCCCCAACCCAGCACCGTTCCATCGGATTTCAACGCGAGATTGTGCTCCAAACCTCCCGCCACGGCCACGATGTTCCCCAAACCGGCAGGAACAGTGGCCTGGCCCATGTCATTGAATCCCCACGCCGTCACCGTGCCATCAGCCTTCAAAACAAGGCTGTGGAGTCCACTCGCGTTGACCGCGACGACGTTGCTCAGACCGGGAGGAACATCGGTCTGTCCAACGCCGTTCCATCCCCAGGCAACCACCGTTCCATCAGCCTTCAACGCCAGATTGTGGTATTCGCCCGAGTCGATGGCGATGACATTGGTCAGTCCGCCGGGAGGAGTCGCCTGGCCTTCGCTGTTGCGTCCCCACCCGGCCACCGTGCCGTCAGCCTTCAATGCGAGGCTGTGGGTCCAACCCCCTGTAATGGCGACGACGTTGCTCAGACCGGCAGGGACATTCGTTTGACCATGATCATTTTGGCCCCATGCCGTCACCGTGCCGTCCGCTCTCAACGCCAGGTTGTGAAATCCAGCTGCCGCAATGACCACGACATTGGTTAAGTCGGAAGGAGCAGGGTGGTAGAGGCCCCAAGTGGCCACGGTTCCGTCGGCTTTCAGTGCGACGCTGTGCCACTCGCCTGCGGAGATCGCCACGACGTTGGTCAGGCCCTGGGGAACAGAGGACTGGCCAATCCTGTTGTCGCCCCAGGCGATTACGGTTCCCGTTTGAGCCGAAACGTGAGCGGCAAATCCGAGCAAGGCGATGCCAATGAGGAGTGTTCCAAATGGTGGAACCATTGTTGCCCGTGAAAATTTGCCGTCCATGGCCTTTGCCACTGAGGAAAATGTCTGTTGCATGGCGTGGACGGTAGTGTTCCAGTCGGCATCGCGAAATAAGGTGCAAATCCCAGCAGCGACGAACGCGCGCGCGGCTCAGGCGAGAAGGAACTTGAGGGCAGAGAACCGAGGATGGTGGAGGGTGGAGGACCAACCACGAGCAACGCAGCGCGGCGGAGCCGCAACCAAAGGAGGGGAAAAACGGGTTCACGCGAATTACGTGAATTTTCACGAATTGAAGTGGAAGTTTAACCACGGATCGACACGGATGAACACGGATTCGGATGCAGCCTCCTCTGGCTATTCTTCCCCACCTCTGCGTGCTCCTGTTAAACGTCTTCACTCAGTCTCCGCGGCGAAGAATTGATTAACCGCACATGACGCCGATTCTCGCCCTATGGAAGATTCTGAACATCCTTGTCATTCGGAATCATTGGGACTGTCACGTTTTCCGCTGAACTGGAGTTCTACGGCGGCACCAGCGCTTCCAAATCCAAACTGCCACGGTGATGCCAATACACGCCCAAAATACTTCCACCGCATCCGAGATCCCAAGGAATCCGAGTTCGAGCCATTCGACACCTTGAATAACCCCGGTCGTGCCGGCGCTGATCCGCCAGATGGCGTCAATCCCCGTTAAAACAAGCAACGCAATGGTCAACCCAAAGAAAACAGCGGCGTGCAGCATGTCCCACTTCCGGTTTACCCATTCCAGCATCGGAGTGCGGCGCGGGTTGGCGGGGGGCGCTTGTTTTACTTCTTCGCTCGCCGCGGGCGCAGACGGGATTGCGGTTGCACTCGGTTGAACGGGAGAGGACGGCGCGGCAAGCGAATTGACAGCGAAAGTCGAGATTTGCGGCGGCGGCTGATAGAGTCCGGCGAACTGGCCTGGCGCAAGGGGACGGACAATCGTGGTTATCCCTGGCAAAGCCAGAAACCAAAAGAGCGTTAACACACATCCCGCGCCGAGCACGCATCTCCAGATCGGCACGGTGCTCATGAACCAGACCCGGATTAGTCCCACCAGCCAGACACACCAGGCAAGAAGCAGGAGCGGGACTTGCCACCCGAGCGCCGGGCGGTCGCGGACAAAGGCAACCTGGAAATCGCGCACTGCGAACTCCCCGCTTGTCCCCATATTCTGCACTGCAACCCAGACGTGCTCCATTCTGGGATCAAGCTCAAACACCGCTTCATCCGAGCTCCACGGTTGCGTTCCCTGCGCAGGTGCGAGGCTATGCGGCCGCTGGAACATCCCCACTCCCGCTTTATCGATGCCATAACAAATGATCCGTCCGAGGCGCCAGTCAACGGAGCCTGGCTTGAGATCGCGCGAAGAGTAATCGCATCGAATCCACACATACCGCTGGTCGCCGGCCTTGAGTTCGCGGCTGAGGTGGGGGCTCGGCCTCTGCGGCATGGCTGTTAAGCGGACAATCGTCGAGGATCCCGGTCGATGTTCGAAGTTCACCCCATCGGGAGACCTTTGCCAGCCGGCGTCTCCGAGCAAGAAGGACGGGTTCGAAGGGACAAGGGTGCGTTCGAAGCGGTGATGCCAAAGCGCAAAAGTGCATGCCGCCAGAAGGCACCATGAAATTACGAATGCGATCAGCCGGGTGTGCCTGGGCATCGGGTGCCTTAACCAGAAACGGAAGGAGACGTTCTCGTTGAAGCAGCTGTTCAATT
This sequence comes from Verrucomicrobiia bacterium, assembly GCA_035629175.1. Classification (NCBI taxonomy): domain Bacteria; kingdom Pseudomonadati; phylum Verrucomicrobiota; class Verrucomicrobiia; species Verrucomicrobiia bacterium. Next base: position 145,293 of record DASPIL010000103.1, read on the forward strand.
GCGGTTAGAATTTCAAGTCAGGATATTGCCGTCAATCAGGGAGGTGCTTTTCAACCACGAATGAACACGAATCCGGGCGACGAGTTGCATGACCACGAAAAACACGAATCACACGAAACAAGGAGACAAGCAAAACGGTTTACGCGAATTTCACGAATTGTCGCCAATTAGCGGGGGAGGTCGTTAACCCTGGATGGACACGAATTTGGAAAAAGGCTGAAACGCTTAAAAGCTAAAAGCTGAATTCCGTTCGACGTGTCTTTTCAACGATGGGGAAATCAGCCGTACACTCTGGTTCGCCGGCTTGCACGGGGTCCGCCATTCTTCCTATCCTCTGTTCGTGGAAAAGGCCGCCGATCGGACTTGTGAGATGTGCGGGAAAGTGATTCATCCCGACCGGGATGAATGGGCTCTCGACAATTTTGGAGACGCGCTCTGCCACGATTGCCATCTCCAGGCATTGGCAGTGTTTCACGCGCAGGGCGTCGTCTGGGACGGCCAGACATTTGGTTACGAGATTGGCGCAATCAGGGACTTCGGCCTCCCGTTCAACCGCGCGTTTGACCCTCCCTGCGAGATGTCCGATTGCTCCAGCGAAAAGGTCGGACGAAACGAACCATGTCCCTGCGGAAGCGGAAAGAAGTTTAAGAAGTGTTGCGGACAATAATCCAGTTCTTCCTTGCGACGACGGAGCGTTCGAGAACGGCGAAAACACTAAACCACGAAAGAAGCTGAAGAGGCTGACATCGAAGCGGCGCGACGGCGCAGGTAACCGCTCTGAACAAAATTAAACTCCGAAACTCCATGGCAAAGATTGCAATGATTGGCGCCGGCAGCCTCGTTTTTTGCAAGACGCTGATGTCTGACTTTCTCGCAACCCCGGCGCTCGCGGGGAGCGAATACCGGCTCATGGCGCTGTCGCATACGCGGCTCGACAAAATGAAGGCGTTCGTCGAACGCATGATCCAGGATAACGGGGTGGACGCCCGCGTGCTGGCAACGACGGATCGGCGACAGGCGCTCGCAGGTGCGGATTATGTTGTCGTCATGCTTCAGGCGGGTGGCGTGGCTGAGTTTCGTCAGGATTATGAAATTCCGCTGAAGTATGGCGTCGACCAGTGCATCGGCGACACGCTCGGGCCCGGCGGTGTATTTCGGGCTCTGCGACACATTCCGGCTTTAATGGAGATTGCCAGTGACATGCGGGAGTTGTGTCCGAACGCGGTCCTGTTCAACTACGCGAATCCGATGGCAATGTGCTGCAGCGCACTGGGCCGCGTGCCGGGATTGCAGTTCGTGGGGCTGTGTCATGGCGTGCAAACGACGATGGACCTGATCGCCAGCTACGTGGGCGTGCCGAAGGGTGAGATCGATTTCCTGGCGGCGGGCATCAATCACATGGCGTGGTTCCTCCGGTTGGAACACAAAGGCCGAGACCTTTATCCAAGGCTCCGGGAGAACTTTGAACGTCCGGGTTATTACGTGAATGAAAAGGTGCGCGCTGAAGTCATGCGTCATTTCGGTTACTTCATGACGGAAAGCACGGGGCACCTTTCGGAATACCTGCCGTATTTCCGAAAGAACCGGAAGGCGCTGGAGCTTTACTGTGATGAACCCTCGTTCGGCGGGGAGAGTGGTGCGTATTACAAATATTGCGCGATGCTGGCAGAGAAGTTTGCCACGACAGAACCGCTTTCGATCGAGTCGACGACGCTGGGCCCGCGCAGCGCGGAGTATTGCTCGCACATCATCGAGGCGAAGGAAACCGGGAATGTCTTCCGCCTGAATGGCAATGTTCGCAACGACGGGTACATCACCAACCTGCCGAACGGCTGCTGCGTGGAAGTGCCGGTCTACGTGGATCGGCTCGGCCTGCATCCCACGGTTGTCGGCGACCTGCCGCCACAGTGCGCCGCGCTTAACCTGACCAATGTGATCGTGCAGAACCTGGCGGTGCAGGCGAGCTTTGCAGGAGACCCGGAACTGGTAATGCAGGCGGTTGCGCTGGACCCGCTCACCTCGTCCGTGCTCACGCTGAAGGAGATTCGCGAGATGGTAGGTGAGATGCTTGAAGCTGAGCAACAGTATCTGCCGCAGTTCAAAGGCAAAACCCTTCGCCGTGTGGATGCCATCAAGGTTCCAGCGGACGTGGTGCGACAGGAAGTGCCGCTGGACCCCGCCCTGGCCATTGCCAATCGCTTCAGCAAATTGGCCAGTGCTTGAGGCAGGGCGCGTGTTTCTGATTCATGCGAATGGCTGCTCCGTATTTTTGCAGCGAGCGCCTGGCCTTCATGGGTAATTAAGCGGGTTGCAGACCGAGGCAACTCGGCTACTGTTTCCCGAGGCTGATGCACCTAAACTGTCCCGCTGACCCGGCTTATGATTAAATTCCTCATCCCTATTCTTCTTGGTTCAACCGCGATGGTCAGCGATGGGCAGCAATGCGTTATTCTCCCAGCCCAGCAAGCGCTTCAATTTGGGTTGCTGGAGATTGGAACGTATTCCGGGGGACAAAGTGTCGATGTAGCCAATTCGCCGCAATGGCTCGAGGATGGCCGCGTTATCATTGGCGCGGCCGATGACGACACGGTCGCGTTTAATCGTGGCGCGATCTATTTGTTCCATCCGGTCTCACACGGGCTCGATTTGCAGACTAAGATCTTGCCTCCTTCGGATATCAAGGGCCTGGGAGGCGAACTAGCGGCCAGCGAAGGTTGGATTGCCGCCACGGCTGCGACAGTGTCCAGCAACATCACCACCGTTTGTCTTTACCAGGCGACCAATGGGAGTGACTTCGCTTTTCGCACGAATCTTTTTTCCAGCGATGTGCCGATGGTGGGATCGTCGTTCGGGAGCGGCTTTCGTGGCATCTCGATGTCTGGTTCGTGGCTGGCGGCTGTGGAATATGTGAATCCGCCCAAGGTGCATCTGTTCAAGCGGGATGCGGACGGAATATGGCATCGGCGTCAGACGCTGGCGTTCCCTGGAGAGAGCACGTCGTTTCAACAGGCGAACGTGCGGATCTTTGGAGATCTCCTGGCAATGGGACAGCCCAACAACGGCCATTCCAGCTTCAAAGGCGCGGTTCACCTCTGGCGCCATCAGCTCAACGACACGTGGATCTTTGAAACCACGCTGGTGCCGCCCGGCCTTGATGCAGGGGATCGCTTTGGTGTCGCCACTGCGTTGGACAACGACCGAATCTTCGCCACCGCTCCCGCCGCGGATGTGGGCGATGTCGTGGATTGCGGGGCTGCCTATGTGTTTCGCCGGGTGAATGCGGTTTGGACGTTCGAATCCAAGATCGCCGCGGCTTTTCCAAAAATGAATGATGTCATGGGATTTCAAATTGCGTTTAGTCCGCTGGGCGGATCCTTTCTGGCGATCGCAACGCGTGGGAACATCTGGATGTTTCAACCGAACGGAATCCACTGGGCGCAGGTTTCGAGGGGCCATTCCGGCAAGGTTTTTCGGAACTGGGAAAGTCCGGCTGGGGAGATCAACTCCTACAGTTATGGTTTCATTGGAGCCTCGGTGGATGAGCTTGCGATTCGCGGCCACCAGGTGGTTGCGGGGTTGCCGGCCTCGAGCACGCTGCTCGAGCATGGCTGGCATGCGATTATAACACGGTTTGTCACGAATAATCCCTGCACCAGCGTTCCGATTGGTTACCGTCCCATTGGTGCCGCTTCGGGCAGTGGCAATCCACCGCCCGCGTCAGATGCCGATGGGGATGGGCGGAGCGACCTGGCAGAAATGTATTTCGGCACGTACGCGGACCGCAGCAATGTGCTGTCGAGCGGCATCAAGGGAGCATTGTCCCACGACAGGAGGCTGACTGTGGAATGGCCGCACGCCACCGACCCAGAGCTGATGGTGAGCGCGAAACCAGAGTGGGGCACCAATCTGTCGTCCTGGACGACAAATGGGATCACGATTGAAAAAGTTCGTGATGAAGCTGAATACGGACGGGAGATTCTTCAAGCCTCGCTTCCGATCACGAATGGTGCGGCGGCCTTCTTTCGATTGGTTATCTCGGAACCTCCTGCACCTCCGCCGACTGAATGAGGGTCCCCGGCAACGAATCGGAGATGCAGCAGTTTCATGGAATCGCATTGCGCACGCGCTGCGGAGTGAACAGATTCATGCAATGACTTCGAAACGGTGGCGGTCGATCGTGCTGTTAATGGCGCTTTCGATGACGCATTGCTCCCGTCCGCCGGAATCCCACCTGACCCTGGCGCCGATCTGCAAGGCTGAAAACCGCAGCGCATGGATGTCTGTTTCGGGTTTGTGTCATATCCTGGCGTTTTATGGGTTAGGGCCGACGGATTTACCGGGCATTGCGTCTGGCAAGGAGATAATAACCTTACTGACGGATGAAGCCGCCGCAGCTGCGGCGTTCGGACGATCTCCTTTTGTCAAAGCGGGTGAAGGGGTGAGATATGCCTTGTTCGATGAGGCGTCGTGGGAGGTTGCAGTCGGGGAAGCGCATCGGGACCAATGCCTCGCAACGTTTGCCGCGCTGGACCTGCCGCTGCACACACCTGTACGGCTGAACTCCGGCGCGCGCACGCTGCGCGACTTGCTTGCGGAATCCATGGCGGGATTTGACCTGGATCGGAAGGAAATTGCGTGGTCGGCAATGGCGTTTGCAAGATATCTCCCGCCGCTAAGTTCCTGGACCAACCGGGCTGGCATAGGAGTTAGTTTTTCCGCGCTGGCCAATGCGCTGATGGCAATCGATTTGAACTCACAAAAGTGCGCGGGCGTTCATGTGATTGAAGCGTTGCTGGCGATCGAGGCGGCCGACGCTGTCCATTTGATCCTGGATCCATCGACGCGCAACGCCCTGCGATCCCGCTTGAACCCAACCCTGCGGAATGCGGGGGAACGGCAGCGAAGCGACGGCATGTGGGGTAAGTCCTGGTGCGCAGGGATGAACGACGAGACCGAGCCGATGTCGCCGTTTCAGATGAGCTTCCTCGTAACCGGGCACCTGCTGGATCTTTTTGCCCGACTGGATTCGGATCGAAGGCCTGATCGCGCTTCGTTGGAACGGGCAGCGCGTGCTTTGACAGCAGCAATGCGATCGACGGATGTTAGGCCGAACGGATTTTGGGTGTGTCCGTATTCGCATGCGGCACGGGGTGTGAATGCGGTTTGGAAGCTGGAGGAGTAAAGGCGCGTCTCCACCACGAATCACTCGAATCACACGAAACAGCATTTCGGGAATGGCGGAACGGTTTTTCGCGAAACACGACGCCTGCGTCTTGACGTTTCGAGACGGGAAAAAATTTCGTCGACACCCACCGGGAGGCATACGCCGGAGAGAGCGAGATTCAGGCCAATTAACGGGCGTTTTAATCCGGAGGGCTTTGCAGATCCACCTTGCATTTTTCCCTCGCGTTCCCTAAAAGCGAGGGCGTGCCAACGCCGAACGAAAACCCTGAAGGGCGTGGTGTCCCTTCGTCCCGGCCAAAAGCCCTGCTGGGGGTGGTGTTTGCTGCGCTGATCGCCCTCGGAGTGTGGGCTGTTTTGCGTTCCACGCGATCGCCAGAGACGCCCGCCCCAGGCGGGACGAACGGCGTCGACGTCGCCCTCGCGCCTTCGTATTCCGCGGTCCTGTTGACGAATGCGCCCGGTCCGCTGGTGGCCGACCCCCGCTGGTCCGGGGTGCTTGGGGTTTTGGAGTCGATGAAGAATTGGGCGGAGGCGAATCCCGTGTGCCACTTGCTGGTCACTACGGAGGGGCTGGGCGGCAAAACCTACGCCGAAACCGAGATGTTCCGCTTCCAGGAAACCGACGGCACCAACCTCGTGACGCGCATCAAAGTGCATCTCCGATTTCCCAATGACGTGACGTTCCTGATCGAAAAGGTCGGCGAGGAAATCATCGCCTACCTGCCGGAAAGCGATCAATTGGTGAAGGTGGACGCAGAGAAGGAAATTTCGAAGCAACTCGGGCTGGACCTGCAGAATCCGGGAACGCAGTCGTTCCTGAACCTGTTGCGGCTTGCGTTCGTGGAAACCAACAACACCCATCGGGCGCTGACATTCGCGTTCAAACCCGAGGTGCTGAACGTGCCCTCGGCGGCCTCAGCAGATTCTTTTACAACGTTGCGCATCGATGAAAAGGGCGCGCTGCAGACCGTGGAGCAGACCGAGGGCGGTGAGCATCGGGTGATGCGGGTGCGTTACGTGGCGTTCCAGCAGGAAGCCGTTGTGCGCGCCGCGCCGCAGATTCCAGAAGATAAACCTGTCGTTACCGGCAAGGCGTTCGCCATCGCGTTGCAGGAAGAGATCATGAAAGTGAGAGAGAAAGGAAACCGCATCTGATATGAAAAAACGTTTCGAGATTCCGGTTGAGCCCAGCGGATTCAACGCGTTTGTCATTGATGATTATCTCCGCATGATCCAGACGCCGGAGAAGCGGCGGGAGATCATCGCGACGGTCGGCTATTCGCCGCAACTGCGCGAGGCCTATGAGAAGAGCCACGGCCTGCCGCGCGGCGCGGTTGAACTGGCGATGCTCACGGAGGACAGCCGCTTCAAGGCGACCAACGAACGGATCGTCAAGCGCTTCACCGGCAAGGAACCGGGATCGCTCGATCAAAAGGAAATCACGGACGCGCTGATGGAAGTGCAATCGATGGGGCAGGGCCTGCAGGCGCTGTATCCCGAGGCCGTGCATTTCCTGATGCAATACAACGCGCTGGCGCAGCGCAACAAGGCATCGTTTCGTGGCGATTACCGGTTCACCACGGATTACAAAATCATTCTCGCGCAATGCAGTTCACCCTGGTGGTACACAAACGCGCGCGTTTACACCGACACCAACGTCGTGTGGAACGCGAACGTGGCCGCCTATCAGCAGGTTGCTGTGTTGTTGTGGCTGGCGCTCGCCGTGGCAGCGGCGTGGGCCATCTTCCTCTATGCGTGGGTCTGCCTCGTTGTAGCCATTTGTCCCATCGTCTCCTAACCCCCGCACATTATGATTATCACCCCCCATACGCTGTCGCTCCTCGTGACGAAGCGCTGCACAGCGGCCTGCGATCATTGCTGTTTCACCTGCAATCCGGAGCGGACCGAGGCGATCCCGATACCGAACCTTTACAAATACATCGAGCAGGCAACCATTTTCCCGACGATGCGCGTCGTCGTGTTCACAGGAGGCGAATGTTTCCTGCTGGGCAAGGAACTCGACAACCTGGTGAAATGGGCTGACGGCTTTGGCTTCATCACACGGTTTGTATCGAATGGTTATTGGGCGACGAGCCGTGCGACCGCCGTGAAACGGTTGCAGAAATTGAAGGACGCGGGGTTGAAGGAAGCCAACTTCTCCACGGGCGATTGTCATGCGGAATATGTGAAGCCCGAATACGTGCGCAACGGCGCCATGGCCGCGGTCGACCTGGGAATCACGTCGGTGATCGCGTGCGAAGTCTTCAAGGGCAGCCATTTCAAGCTTGATGAGTTCATGGCGGACAAGGAGTTCTACTCGCTGGTGGACCAGGGGAAGATCATCCTGCGCCTCTCGCCATGGATGCGATTCGAAGGCAAACGCACGCTGAACCAGACCGACACGTATCTCAATGTCATGCGCGACGACCGGGTTGCGGGAGGCGCGTGCAGCACTGCGCTGAAGGTGCTGGCGATCACGGCGGAGGAGGATCTCATCGCGTGCTGCGGCCTGACGATGGATTACATCGAGGAAGTGCATCTGGGTTCGTTGAAGAACGAAACGATCGGGCAGATTGTTCGAAGGCTCCCCGACGATTTCATCAAGATCTGGATTCATCTGTATGGGCCGGATGCGGTGATCCGTTACGCGCAGAAATTGGATCCGACGATTGAACGGCCTGAGCAGATGGCGCACATCTGCGACGTCTGCCGCTACATGTACAATCATCCCCGCATCCAGGAGGTGGTTGCCGCAACGCCGCCGCCGAACATGCGGCAGATTCTTGACCAGTATTACCAGTCATTGATGGTGCCAACGCCGAACGCGGAGCATCAGCACGCGATTGTATCGCAGGGCATTGGCAACACGAACAAGGCGTTGCGCGAGATGCATCGGATGGCTGTGGGCCAGGAGCCGAAGAAGTGCTGCACTGTATGAACGACGGCGCGATACCATTCACGGAAAAAGTGCGGCGTGCCGGGGTCGTGGAGCATTATCTCCTGCTGGGCGAGGGCAACATGCGGCGCTGGGATTGGGAGAAGATGTCGGCGAAGTTGCACGGCGACACGCTGGCACTTTGGCGTTTTCTCCTTCTCGGGCAGAAGGTTCCCGAAGCTGAGGCCGAAACGCTCCTGGGCAAGCAAGCCCTTGGATTTCTGACCCGCCACAAGATGTGCAAGGTCGAGAATGGCGAACTGAGCCTGGGAAGTGCGTGCCTGTTGAGTTATCGGGACCATCTCTTCTTTGCGGACATGGGTTCGGCGGCGCGCACGTTGTTCAGCGATGAAACCCGCGCATTGATCAGCCTCATCCCGCGCTTGGACAAGGGCCGTGTTCTTTCGCTTTATCCGACGACCGGTGTTGAAGTGTTGCCGCTGATTTCGAAGGGCAACGTTGAAGTGGCATTCCTGGAGGAGGAAAAGGAGCGGACGCTGCTCGAGCCCAATTTGGAACTTGGTGCGGCGGGCAGAAAGCATTCCTACATCACGAAGGCCAAGGCGAAGAAAAGCCAGTTCGATTTGATTCTTTCGTCGCCGCCCTCATGCATCGCGGTTCCCGGAATTTCATTGCCGGCCTATGTGGCTGGCGGCCCTGACGGGTGGAAGTGGGTGAATGAAAGCCTGCGCATTGCGGAAAAGTCGCTCGCACCCGGCGGCTCGATGGTGATGGTGTTCATGTTCTTTGCAAAGGCTGAGTCCAAGGACATGGAACCGCAGCTTCGCGCAAAGCTGGAACCGTATGAGCTGGATTACAGGCTGATGATTCCGAGCAAGATGCTGATGGAACCTGGCGTCCCGATCTTCAACCAGCTGGTTGCGATTTCCGGCTACTTCAGCAAATCGACCAATGCGGAGAGCGTGATCAAGCGGGTGCTGACATTCCTGAAGAAGAGAGAATATGGCGCCGTTTACCTGGTGAAGGCCGTCTTTACGCGGCCGACCGAAGGCGAACGACGCCGCGACATCACGAACTATTCGGATGATTACTACGGAACCTGGACGTTTTAAAAATTATGAAACGACGCCAATTCATCACGCTGGTGGGCGCCTCCGCGGTGGCTGCCCCGTTCCTCGTCAAAGAAATCGCGGTTCGTCGTTCGGCCCGGGCGATTCCCGCGGCCAATCACGAGCGCAAGCCTGTGGCGATGGCTGTTTCTGCGGATGAGCAGCGTGTGATTGAAGCGCTGCAAGGACGCTCGAAAGGCGTGTACTTATTGGGCGGATGTGTCGTTGCAAAGATGCAGCAGCGCGACCTGCCGTTCATCAACCTGCTGGTCAGCTCGCAGAGTTTTTCCGAGCTTAAGCGCGAGCTGTTCGTGATGGGCGTGCAGCCTGTTTCGACGCCTGAATTGCCGCCCACGGTGATTCGCTTCACGTACGCGGGCAAACCCTACAGCGTCGTGAATCTTCCGCTCAGCGAATACCTCAAGCAGAACACGCTCACGAGCGAACTGTCGTTGATTCCGTTCGCGCACAATTTCCTCGTGTACTCGTTGACCGATCAGTGGGTGATCGATCCCTACAACGCGCTCGCGGGCAAGGAGCAGCGGATTCAGTTGATGCAGGATCCCGCGTCGCCTGTGGCCGCGCTGACGTGCGCGCTCGCGGGGACGTTTGACATGGCGTTGCTGGGATTGAAGGAATCGCCACGTTTCACGCGCATGGTTGAGAAATGCCTCAAGCAGATTGTGGATGCCACAGCGGCTCCGCTGATCGTTGAGCAGGTGATCAACTACGTGCCTGACGTGCTGGAACTTTGCGGTTTCCAGGCGATGCAGCAGTTTCTCCTGTCGCCGCTTGCCGTGGCCGCAGGGCGCGACGGCGCTGGCGTGGATTTTCGCAAGGTGAACTCAGCTCTGGTGTCGGCCAAGCGCCGCCGGATCAAGATCGATGGCGCACAATTGCTCGGCGCGATCAACAAGGAATTCCTGGCGAAGGAGAATCCGGATGGCATCGGGCTCGGGGTTTCCGACTACATGGCGTCGCAGGGATTCATGCTGCGCCGCACCGATCTTCTCATGGCTTCGCTCAAGCTTCGCGAAGCCGAACTCGCTGCCTGACATGACGAGCCTGGCATCCAAGTTCTTGATCCTGGGCATTGTCACACTGCTGCTGGTGCTGCCGCTGGTATTTCGCAAGGTGCCGATGAACCGCTACTATGGTTTCCGCACCAAGGCTGCGTTTCAATCGGAGCAAAACTGGTATGAGATCAACGCGCGGGGCGGCCGGATGATGGCGTGGGGTTCGCTTGCGATCCTGCTCGTGGGTGCCATTGGATTTTTTATTCCCGAGAAATACACGCTGCTCTACATCGGCGGCGCTTTGATTGTGATCGCGATCGCCATTGTGGTTCCACTTGTCAGTTTTATTGGATGGCAGCGCCGCTTCGGACCGTAATTGCAACTGGGTATGGATGCGGAATGCGGCACTGCGTCGTTTTGTGAACAGGGTTGTCAGGGAATTGCCACGGGGGAAATGTGCCGCTCGGTCGAGCTGGCAGTCAGAGACGGAAAGGAAAACCTTTGAAAACTGGAAATCGTAATGCCTGGAGGCGGGCCGTTCGAGAGCTTCGAACGTCGCGCTTGTGTTCCTTGCTGGGAATCCTGCTTTGCGGCGCCCAGCTTCTCACGCTTTCGGCGAGCGGCGCATGCATTCTGCCTCCGTCCGGGCTGGTGAGCTGGTGGAGCGGCAATGGCAGCGCGAACGATGCGCAGGGCGCGAATTCCGGCACGCTTCAAGGACTGGCGTCGATTGTTCCAGGTTTTGCAGGGCAGGCTTTCAGCCTCAATGGATCGACCGATTACATCCATGTTCCTGACGCACCTGGCCTGCGGCCAAACCAGTTCACGATGGCTGCGTGGATCCGGGGCACCGGATTTTCAGCAGGTGGGTGGAATACAATCATCGCGCGCGGGAGCAGCGGATCTGGGGGCATTGGCTGTTGTTCCGAATCGTACGGATTGTTCATCTTCCAGGGAAAACCGCAGTTCACGTCATTCCACACAGGGGGAGCCAATGTGTTGAACGCAACGAACGTGGTTTCCACGAACGCCTGGCATTTTCTGGCGGCAACCTTCGACGGCAACATGAAGCGTCTGTATCTCAACGGGACGCTGGTTGCGAGCGTGGTGGAAACGAATGCGATCGTTCACGACACGAATGGGGTTCCGACAACGATCGGTGACGACTGGAACAACAACGCGGCGGGTGGCAACCGCTTCAATGGATTGCTCGACGAGGTGGACCTTTACAATCGAGCTTTGTCCGCTGCCGAAGTCCTGGGCCTTTACAACGCCGGCAGCTCCGGCAAATGCGGCGCGCCGATCGCGGGAGCGACGGTTCCTTACTTCACCGACTTCGAGAGCGCGATTGGAACTGAGTGGAGCGTGCGGGTTTCGAACACGGCGGAAACTCTTGGGTTTACGTCGTTCTCCGGCCGTTTCGTCAACCAGTCGCAAACGCTATCGCTTGCCAATCTCATTCCCGGGCAATCGTATACAGTGGGTTTCGATTTCTATGCGATCGACAGCTGGGACGGCAGTGGCAGCGACTTCCTGAATGTCAGCGTCGACGGCTCGCAGGTGTTTCATCACACGTTCGCCAATCACAATGCCAATCCGCCCAGCGGCACGCAGACTTTCCCGAGCCAGCCGGATGAGGGACGCGGTCACTTCGGCTTTTCGCCCAGCTACCTGGACGCGATTTATCGGAACATTGAAGTTACATTTGTGGCATCGAACGCCCTGGCGACCGTTTCGTTCAGCGGACAAAATCTTCAAAACCTCGATGACGAATCGTGGGGAATTGACAATGTCCGGGTGCGGCTGACCTCGGCAGTTTCGAGCCCGATCATTCATTCAACAACCCTTCCGCCGAACGGTTCAACCAATCGAATTGCCATCGACAGTTTCACGATCGCTGCAAGCCATCCCCTCAGTGCCAGCGCAACGAACGCGGCCAATTACTCGTTTCGAGGCGCGGGGCCGGATGGCGCGTTCAACAACGGGGACGATGTGTTGTATCAGCTGATTCCCTCGAATCCTGGTTTTGGGGGAAATCATTCCGTGAGCTTTTCAATCACCAACGCGCCGTTGCAGTCGGGGAACTACCGGTTCCAGACGCTGCCTGGACTGCTCGATACCAACGGAAATCCTGTTGCGGCGTTCACGCGCAACTTCACGTTGGAGAATCCAATTGTTGGGAGAATCGAGGATGCTGGAAACGACAGCATCATCACGGCGACACCACTCCCATTGAGTGAGACTCCGCCGGCAAGCGGGTTTGCCACGGCTTACGGCCTCGGAATTTTTGCGAGCACGACCGATGTTGATTACTGGCGTTTTGATGCTGAAGCAGGCGATGTGATCACTGTGCGGCTGGAGGCGGAGTCCTTGAGTGTCTATCCCGCAGTGCGTATCCGCAATGCGTCAGACCAGGACCTCGCGTCCGTGGGCGGCGATTACAATGGCGTTGCGCAAATTCAAAACTACACGATTGCAAGCCCGGGAACGTATTACGTGCGGGTGTGGAGCAGCAACGGACGTTCGCGCTACGGTCTGAGGCTGGATCGCGCGCGTGCGCTGCAGATGGAATCAGAGGGGAACGATGCCCAGGGAACAGCGAATCAGTTCGCATTGAACTTCGCGCCGGGACTTGCGCAAGCGCGCATGGTGGGATCGTTGCCGCCCGCCGACACGGCCGGGGATTTCTTCAGGATTGGCATGTTGAACCCCGGCAACACCATTAACCTGAACGTGGTGCTTCCGGCCGGGTCGAGCCTCGTTTCGGGCCAGTACGTCCTTGCAATTCAAACGGAGGGAAACAGCTCGGCGCTCGCAACCAGCACCAACGGCAACTTGAATTACGCAGTCACAGCCAGTGGCGTTCACTACGTGCGGATCCATGGGTTGAGCAACACATTGCGATCCCAATATCTGCTGAATCTTTCCGTCACTGACAGCACTGCGCCGGCCGTGACAGCCGCGACGCTCCCCGGCCAGGGGACCACCACGACAACCATTGTGGACCGCTTCGATCTAAGTTTCTCCGAAGACATGTTCGGCGGTGCGATCAGCAATGCAGGAAATTACGACCTGCGATCTGCAGGGCCCGACGCCAGTTTCGGCACGACCGACGATGTGTTGTATCGGGTTGCGACGACCGGGTATTCCAGCGGTTTAGTGGTTCCCTACACCATTCAAGACGGGCCGCTGCAGGCGGGGAGTTATCGCCTGACCGTGAGCACGAACGTCACCGATCGCGCTGGAAACCGCCTCGCCACAGCTTTCGTCCGCAACTTCACAGTGGCGAACGTGGCGGGCTTTGTGACCGAGAATCGCAGCAATGATGTCCATGGCTTTGCGACGTCACTGAGCTCTTCGCCAAGCACGAACGCGGCGGGAACGGTGAGTTGGATTGGCAATGTGGGTTCGGGAATCAACCCGCATGCCATTGCTGCGGGTCACTTCAATTCTGACACGAACCTGGACATGGTGACTGCGAATTACAGCAGCAGCACCATAACGATTTTTACGAACGACGGAACCGGAGCATTTCTCGCGGCGACGAACATTGCCGTGGGAAGCAATCCGATCGGGGTGGTTTCGGCTGATTTCAACAACGACGGAAGGGCAGACCTGGCGGTGGACAATTACGTTGGGAACTCGGTTTCAATCCTGTTGGGAAACGGGAACGCAACATTTTCGCTTGTCACAAACATCGGCGGTTTCAACAGGCCGTTTTCGCTCGCGACAGCGGATCTGGACGCGGATGGCGCGGCTGATCTGGTTGTGCCGAATTACAACAGCACGACAATCGTGGTGCTTCTCGGAAACGGCAACGGGACCTTCCAGGCGTTCACCAATTACACAACGGGGAGCAATCCAGAGACCGTCGCGATTGCCGATTTGAATCACGACAACCACCTGGATCTCGCTGTTGCGAATTATGGCAGCAGCACCACGACGATCCTCATCGGCAACGGGACTGGGGGCTTCCAGAGCGTCACGAACCTGCCTTCGGGCGTCAATCCACGAGGCGTGGCGCTGGGTGATGTCACCGGCGACGGGCATGTCGATGTGGTGACGGTCGGCGATGGCGACAACATGCTCAATGTGATGGCTGGAAATGGTAACGGAACGTTCCAGGCGCGGAAGTTCTATGCGGCCGGTTTCACATCTGTTTATCAGGTAGCTTTGGCTCATTTGAATGGCGACGGCAGGCTCGATGCGATCATTCCTGGATACGGCAACAACACGATCAATGTCCTGCTGAACAACGGCGCAGGCGGGTTCACGAATCTGCACTCGCATTCGACATCTGGAAATCCGATCGGTGTTGCCACAGGCGATGTGAATGGTGATGGGCGCATCGATCTCACTTTCTGTCATTACAGCGGCAATATCATTTCTACCTGGCTTGGGAATTCCACGCATCCTCTGCTGGAAGATCCCGCGGGAAGCGGCTTGAGAATAGGGGCAGGGCGGGGCACACGCTCGCATTCGGGTGACATCGATTTCTGGCATTTCGCGGGGCAGGCAGGCGATCTCGCAATGGTGGCGGTCGAAACCGATGGCAGCCCTGCTGCGAGCCAGATGTATTACCAAATACTGGACGAGGCTGGTTCCGCGCTGACTTCATTCTATCCCAATCACAACGGTTGGGGGCAGAGTGCCACCGTCACGTTGCCGCGGACAGGCACGTATCTGGTGCGTGTTGCGCCCAATTACGATTATCAGGGCGAATACAGGATTCGCGTCAGCGTTGCCCGTCCTCCGTTGCAGTTTGAGACGGAGCCGAATGATTCCCTTGCGACAGCGTCGGAAATCAACGCCATGTCGACCAACGGCCACCTGCGGGCGAACGTCGCCGGTTACGTGGGGGTTGGTGATTCGGGCGATGTGTTCCGCCTCGGAAATTTCGTTGCCGGCGCGGTGATCCGCCTTGGTGTGCGCGAGCCGTCATCCAGCGGATTCGGCGACGTCATTGCGATTTATAATTCGGCGGGAGTGTTGATGACCAATTCCCCGGCTGGCGCCACGAATCTTGTGTTCACCGTTCCCGCCGGCCAGGAGGGTGTTTATTATGGCTTCATCAACGCGGCACCGGGAGGCTTCAGCGGAAATGCCGATACCGTGCTGCGGTTTTCTGGGAGCAGTGACCACGTGGCGTTTGGAAATTGGTTCAGCAACCAGACGTTTACAATCAGCTTCTGGGCAAACCCTGCCGCGTCGCAGACGGCGAACGCGGACATTCTCGACAACAACCATCGGGCCAACGTCGGCTGGGTGATTCAACAGAACGGAAACAGCGCAAACCAGTATGGCTGGGGATCGGCCGATGGCGGATCGAGCGTGTTCTTCAACCTGAATCCGAACACGTGGCAACACGTGGCGATCACCCGCCTCACAAACAACGTCAGCTTCGTTTACATCAACGGTGTCCTGGTTGGATCGAACGTGGCGCCGGGCCAGATCAATTATGACGGCACGCAGTTTCTGCGGCTTGCACAATGGGGCGGTGGAGGCCGCGGCTGGAACGGAATGATTGATGAATTGCGGCTTTGGAATCGCGCGTTGACGCAGGGGGAGGTCATTGCCGGGATGAACACGGTGCTGACCGGCGCCGAGTCCGGGTTGATGGGCTACTGGCGATTCAACGAAGGATCGGGGACCAACGCCACGGATCTCGTAGCGGGGGGGCACACTGGGTTGCTGGTTAACAACCCGACATGGACTCGAGTGGCCGCCGCGTCAGCCCGGTCACCAGGCGTCCTCGCTCAATATCTCCTCGATATCGACATCACGAGCACGGCGCTGCCGTTGGTCACAGGAGTCACCCTGCCATCCCACAATTCCACCAACTCAGACATCTTCAGCAGCTTCACCGTGAGCTTCAGCCAGGAAATGGATCCGCGGTTCAACTGGCTGTCGCGAGACGTGCATCGGTATGGCGGACATTCGTATGTGTTGACGGATTCGGCTGGGTCGTGGCTCGCGATGGAATCTGCGGCTGTGGCACAGGGCGGGCACCTGGCTGCGATCAATGACGCAGCGGAGAACACCTTTTTGAACCAGACGTTTAGCGGAGCGGGCAACCTCTGGATTGGATTGAATCTTTATTTGGGCGGCGGATGGAGCTGGTCGAGTGGCGACCCATTCACCTATTCGAACTGGGCGGGCAGCGCACCGAATAACGGTGGCGGATACGAGTTCGGGGTTCGTTTCAATACGAGTGGTGTATGGGATGACATCGCGTTTTCAACCAGCATGCGGGGCATCGTTGAAGTATCGGCCGCTGCGGATACGGATAATGACAGTCTTGTTAACCTCCTTGATCCCTTCCCGAGCGATCCCTTCAACGGCTTTGACCTGAGGGCCGCGGGCGCGGACCAGGCCTTTGACACGACCGACGACATTATTTATCGCATTTATTCCGGCACCTATGCCGGTGGACTGGCGGCCACGTTCTCGATTGCCGACGGACCGCTGGCGCCCGGCAAATACCGTTTCACGGCAACGACTGCCATTCGCGATCAGTTTGGCAACACCCCCTCTGCGCCCTTCGTACGCTTCTTCACGATCGCGCCCTTGCAGGGATTCGTGCAGGAGAACCGCCGCACCAACGGGGTTTCAACGACATCGCTCAGCTTGAACGCCAGCAATCGGCTCGATGGGTCGTTCGGCATCAGCAGTTCGACATCGGTCGGCAGCAATCCGTATTTTGTCACGAAGGCTGATTTCAACAGCGATGGGAAACTCGATCTGATCACGGCAAACTGGTCGGCGTCGGGAGTCAGTGTATTGACCAACAACGGCAAAGCCGGATTCACACTGCTGACTAATATTCCAACAGGCAACAACGCGGCGAGTGTTGTCGCCGCCGATTTCAACAACGACGGCAAGGCCGATTTTGCTGTGGCGAATTATGGGGCGGGAACAGTGACGGTCCGCATGGGCGATGGACTGGGTGGATTTTTGCTGGCGACCAATCTCGGAGGTTTCAGCAATCCGTGGAATCTGACGGCCAATGATTTCAACCGGGACGGAATCCTCGACCTGGCTGTGCCGGGATACGGCAATGGGAACCTGACCATTGTATTCGGAACAGGCAGCGGGTTGTTTACCAATGCAATGACCTATGCGATCGGCAGCGGCCCGGAAACGGTTCGCGCTGGCGACCTGAACGGAGACACGAATCCCGACCTGGTTGTGGCGCGCTACAACGGCGCGAGCTTTGCCGTATTGCTGGGAGGATCCAATGGCGTCTTCACCGCGCTCACGAACGTTCCTGCCGTGTCCAATCCCCGATACGCCGGGCTTGCAGACGTGACGGGCGACGGTGACCTGGACGCCGTGCTGGTGAACAACGGCAATTTCCTCAGTGTCTATCCGGGGAATGGCGATGGCACATTCGGGACCCGCACCGATTACAACATCGGCAGCAGCGACACCTACCAGGTTGAGATGGCTGACATTAACAACGATTCAGCGCTGGACCTGTTGATTCCTGCGTATGGTGCCAACCGGCTGATGACGATGTTGAACAATGGGGACGGCACGTTTGGCAACGTGTTGAACTACGCGAACGTTGGTGGAAATCCGATCTCGCTCGTGACTGGCGATTTCAACAACGACGGGCTGCTGGACATTGTGACGTCGAGCTGGAGCAGTTACATCACGGTTCTGCTTGGACAGGATACCGAAGGCCTGCAACTCGACCCTGCGACGGGAGTGCGGATCGCCGCCGCGCGCGGCAATCTTGCGGACAGTTCAGACCTTGCGTACTGGACCTTCAGTGCGGACGCCCACGATCGGCTGTTCATCGCAGCAGAAAATCCGCGTGATCCGGCAAGTTCGCAAATCCTATATCGCATCTATCACCCCGACGGTACGCAGTGGACGTTTTTTTATACCGATGGAAACGGCCGGGGGCAGATCAGCCTCGTGGTTCCACATGCGGGCACCTACACCATTCGAGCGGAACAAAGCCAGGCTTACACGGGTGAATATCGCCTGCGTGTCTCGCTGGCCCGGCCGCCCATGCAGCTCGAGAGCGAGGCGAACGACACGATCGCGACGGCGAACGCGCTGACGTTTGATCTGAGCGCGGGACAGCGCGCGGCGAGTGTGCTTGGATATTTAAGTTCGGCCGATGGCAACGGCGACTTTTTTCAACTCGGAAACCTTGCGGCCGGGACCGAAATCCGATTGAACACCACGCGTCCCGCCAACAGCCGCCTGGCACCGGGAATAGAAATTTATGACAGCGCTGGGACGCTGCTGACGAACTTGTTTCCGGGACAGACGAATCTCAGCTACACGGTTGCTTCAGGAGCGGGCGGCGCGTATTTCAGCCGTGTGCTTCCGTCGTATCCTGCGCAAGTCAGCTTCCGAACGAATGCCCTCCTGTTCAATGGCGCCAACCAATATGTGAACCTCGGAAATTGGTCGCCTGGAAATCGATGGACGTTGCAGGCCTGGGTGATGCCCACATCGCTCGCCTCGGGCCGGCGCAGCATTGTTGGCGGTGCGGGGGGGTGCGCGGATTGGACGATCGTCATGCAGTCGGGACGTTTTGGCGTGAACGTGCGGGGTCCCGCGAATTGTGACATTGCGTATCTCGCTCCGACTTCGGCCGTTCCCAACACGTGGTACCATGTCGCGGGCACGACCGATGGCACAAATGCTTACCTGTATGTAAACGGAGTGCTCCAGGCAAGCGGGCCTGTGGACGTGAACTACAGCCCATATGCGGGTTCGACGCGAATCGGCGGCGAAGCGTGTTGCAATGGATATTTCCCAGGCATCATCCAGGAAGTCGCCATATGGAGCCTGACCCGCACGCAGGGTGAAATTGCGGCAACTATGAACAGCGGTTTCGTCGGAACGGAAACGGGGCTTGCGGGCTACTGGCCGCTGCAGACCGGTTCAGGCACGACGGCGTTCGACCTTAGCCCCAATGCACGCCATGGCAACTTCGTAAACACTCCTGCGTGGCACCGCGTTGGTCCACCTGGTTCCCTCCCCAACGGCATTTTGCAACAGTACGTCCTCAACATTGGCCTGCTGAACACCATTCCTCCACAGGTGGTTGCCGTCAGCCTTCCCCCTCAAGGCGGCGTTTCATCGGATCTCATTGATCGATTTACAGTCACATTTTCGCAGGACATGCTCGCATCAAGCGTGACGAACCCTGCGAATTACGAGTTGCGGTTCGCGGGCGGAGACGGTGCGTTCAGCACGGGCGACGATCAGATTCGCAATCTCGCAAACTCGCCTGTGTATGCTTCAGGCACAAACGCGAGCTTCCTCGTCCCGGATGGTCCGCTTCAGGCGGGGCTCTACCGATTCACCGTGCGGACAAATCTCACGGACCCTGCGGGGACTCCGATTGCGGCGGCTTACGTTCGCACCTTTGCCGTTACGAACGTGGCTGGGCTGGTGCTTGAAAATCGACTGAATGACACCTTCGGCGGTGGGACCTCGCTGAGCGCGAATTCGTCGAATGTCTTCGATGGATCGTTTGTGTTTGGGCCGACGACCGGCGTGGGATCCTGCATCGAGCGCATTGCGTCAGCGGACCTGAACGCCGACGGGAATCCCGATGTGGTGGCGGCCTTTTGGTGCACCCACTCGGTGGGGATTCTGATGGGCAACGGCGATGGCACCTTCACGGTGAAGACGAATTATCCCACAGGAAACAATGCGTGGTCGCTCGTGCTCGGTCATTTCAATGCCGACGCCCATCTCGACCTGGCGGTCGCAAATCATAATTCGCACAACGTTACTGTGTTCACGGGCAATGGTGACGGGACATTCCAGGTGCGCACCAACCATGCGACTGGAACGAACCCTTATCACATTGCTGCAGGAGATTTTAACGGCGACGGAAAAACAGATCTCGCAGTCCCGAACCTCAATAGCGATCACATCAGCATCCTCGTAGGGAACGGCGATGGAAGCTTCCAACCTGCGGTCAATTATCCCACTGGCGACGGACCCATGTATGTCGCGATTGGTGACGTCAGCGGGGACGGGAAGCCCGACCTTGCGGTCGCCAATTACAATGCGAACACCGTCAGCCTCTTGCTGGGCAACGGCGATGCGACGTTCGGGAATGCGTTTACCCTGGCGGCCGGAGTGAATCCGCGGACGCTGGTGTTATCGGCGCTCAACGCAGGGAACGCGCTGGACCTCGCGGTCTTCAACGGTGGAGACAACACCATCAGCGTGATGTTCGGGAACGGCGATGGATCGTTCCAGCCGCGGATCAATTACAGCGCGGGAACCTCGGACGGCTACGAGTTGATCGCAGCGGATCTGGATTTAGATGGAGACAAGGACCTCGTTGCAGGCGGTTACAACAACAACGTCGTGTCCGTCCTCATGAACAACGGCAATGGCTCATTTGGTTCGGCGATTGTTAACAATGTCCTCGCCCGCGCCGTCGGGCTTGCCGTGGACGACTTCAACAACGATGGGCGAATGGATATCGCGTTTGGCAGCGACAACGCAAATCACGTGGGCGTCCTTTTGGGCAACGATTCCGAGCTGGTCGTGACCGATCCTGCGACGGGTCTGCGGATCGCGGCGGGGCGCGGAAATCTTTCGACCGCTGCGGACGCTGACTATTGGAGCTTCAGCGGCCAGGCGGGGGACCTGATGAATATCGCCGCTGAGAATCCCGGCAATCTGCCCGCTTCAGGATTGCTTTACATCATCTACCGGCCTGGCGACGGGCCGACGCGCAATCAATACTGGACTTACTTTTACACCGATTACAACGGACGCGGTCAGATGAATCTCACGTTGCCAACGACTGGCACGTACCAGGTGCGCGTCGAACCTAATTACGAATACTTTGGGGAATACCGTTTTCGCGTCACGCTCGCGCGCCCGCCTGTTCAATTGGAAACGGAAGGTAACGATACGCTTGCCAACGCCAACTTCCCGGGCTTCGCGTTGAGCGCAGGCCATCAGACCGCGATGATGCTGGGATACATCGGGAACTACGAATCGGCCGGGGACTTTTTCCGCACGCCGACACTTTCCCCCGGCGCGAGCATCAACCTGAATCTTTCGCAACCTGCGAGCAGTGGATTATTGGGCGCCGTCTGGATTTACAATTCGGCCGGGGCGGTCGTTGCGCGCTCTGCGGCAACGCAGTCGAACCTGTCTTATACCGTGCCGAATGGCGGCAGCGGGCCGTATTACGCAGTGGTGTCTGATGTGGGCCCAGGCGCGCCATTCCGGTTCAGCGGCGTCGACGGTTACGCGCTGCGGATGAATGGGAGCACCGACTACATTGAAGTGACGAATGCTGTTGTTCCGGCCTCCGGCGATTTCACGGTCGAAGCGTGGGCGTACGCCGCAGGCTCAAGCAGCCATCGTGAAATCATTTCGCAAGGAACCGGCGGCAATGCGTTTTATCTCGGAACCGACGGCAACATTGTTCGTTCTGGCGACAACTGGCAGAACACAGGTGCGTCGTTCCCCTTTAATGGGTGGCATCATTTTGCGCTGGTGAAAAGTTCCACCAACACGTTGCTGTTCATCGACGGGGCGCAGGTCGCCGCCCGGGGCAGTGCGATCGTGAATCCGTCGGCGACGGGATTCCGTATCGGCCGGCAGTATGGACCGTACAGCGAATATTGGTGGGGCGGAATTGATGAAGTCCGCGTCTGGAACACGGCGCGTTCGAGCGCCGAGATCGTCAACAATCGCAGCAACCGGCTGACTGGCCTTGAGACCGGATTGGTTGGCTACTGGCGGCTCGACGAAGGAACAGGCAGCATGGCTGTTGATTCATCGCCATCCAACCGCGTCAGCCTGGTTCAGGGGAATCCCGTCTGGACCCCGTATGTCGCGGATGCCAGGTCCCCGGGCATTTTCTCGCAGTACCTCCTGAACATCGACCTTGCAGATTCAAGCCCGGCGGCGGTGGCTTCAGCAACCCTGCCTGGAGCGGGCGCTACGAACTTTGGCATTCTCGACGGGTTCTCTCTCACCTTCACGAAGGAAGTGGCTACAAACCTCAGCGTGCTGAATCGCGATGTGCGGCGGTTCAACGGGAAGGCATACGTTTTGACGGATGCGGCGATGGACTGGTATTCGGCGGAGACGCAGGCGCGGGCATTGGGAGGACATCTCGCGACAATCAATGATGCGGCCGAGAACGCGTTCTTGAACCAGGAGTTCAGCAGTGCGGGGAATATTTGGATTGGGCTTACCGACGAAGCACAAAAAGGTGTTTTTGTTTGGGCCAGCGGCGAAGCTTTTGGGTACACGAATTGGAACGCAGGCCAGCCGCAAAATTCCGCCAACAGGAATTACACGGCGATGATCCCGAGCGGAACCTGGCAGACATTTGCGGTCAACAACAACTATCGCGGCGTGATCGAGGTCTTTGGGATGGACAGCGACGGCGATGGCATTCCCGATGTGCTCGATGCGTATCCCAATGATCCTTACAACGTTTTTGACCTGCGCCTCGCAGGGCCGGACGGGGTGTTCGACACGGTGGATGACGACGTTTATGAATTGGATCAATCGCTCGCAGCGGACGGCAAAACGCTCACCTTCAGCATTCCGGAGGGTCCGCTGCAGCCGGGTTATTATCGTTTCATGGTCAGCACGGCGTTGCGCGATCAATTTGGAAATGCAATCGCCAGCCCCTTCGTTCGTTACTTCACGGTAGGCAGCGTGCCGGGCCTGGTCCTGGAAAGCCGCACGAACAATACGCCCGCTTCGGCCACTTCCCTGCTCATGAACGAGGATCCGCCCGGCGTGAGGATCGGAGGCGGACGCGGGGCTCTGTCCAGCAGCGCCGACATAGATTATTGGAGCTTCAGCGGTAATGCCGGGGACCTTCTGAACTTGGCGACGTTTGTTCCGGGATCGCCCGGTGCAAGCCAGTTGCGGTATCGGGTGATTCGGCCGGACGGTTCGCTCATGCTCGATTATTATCCTGCGTTCAATGGTGATGGACAGGCAGAGCGCGTCGTGCTTCCGACGAATGGCGTTTACATGGTTGCTGTTTCGCCGTCCTACAACTTCTTTGGCGAATACCGGTTCCGTGTCACCATCGCGACGCCGCCGTTGCAGATGGAAACGGAGGAGAACGGCGCACCGGGCACCGCCGATCCGCTGGTGCTTGCGCCTTCGGGCGGAGGAAACGCGGCGAGCATAGTGGGCAATGTTCGCACGACGCCCGACCTGGATTACTTCAGCCTGGGAACGGTTAGCAACGGCCACAGCATCCTGTTGACTGTGCGTCTGCCAGCGGGAAGCACGCTCGCTCCGATCGTGAGCGTTTACAGCGTGGACGGATTTTACCAGCCTGAAGCGCCGGGCGGACGCAGCGATGACGCCACGGCCAACGTGCCCATCGCGGCGACTGCAAGCTACATCGCCGTCATCCGCGCAGCGAACGGCACAGGGGGTTTGTTGGATCAATACGTCCTCGACGTCAACGTCGTGCCCACGGCAAACCTGAGTTATCCCAATTTGATCGTCTCCGCGGTGACTCCGCCAGCCGGGGCAAATATTCAAAGCGGGCAGACGGTGAGCTACTCGTACAGTGTGCAGAACATTGGAAACCTGGCCACAACAGCGGGCAATTGGGTGGATCGGGTGGTGTTGTCAACGGATCTCACGATGGGCAACGCCGATGACATTGCGCTCGGTTTCTTCCCGCACACCGGTGTTCTCGCACCTGGCAGCACGTACCTTGTCACCAATAGCATCGCGTTGCCGCAGGGGATTGCCGGTGATTTCTACGTGATTGTTCAGGCCGATGCGGGGAACGCGGTGAATGAGTATCTGTTTGAAGGCGACAACATCACGGGCTCCGCCACTTCCTTCCACGTCGCACTGCCGCCCTATCCTGATCTTGTCATCGAGGACCTGAATGTCACCGGCCCGGACGCAGGACAAAACTATGTGATCACCTGGAAGACCGCCAATCGCGGCACCGGCAGCGCGCCGGGTGGGTTCTTCGAACGGACGATTGTCAGGAATCAGACAACGGGCGACATGCTGGTAAATGCCGAGCCGATTGTGGCGGCGGCACTGGCGCCGAACAGTGTCCTGTCGCACACGCAAAATGTTGTCGCGACGATTGCCGGAACTTATCAGGTGCAGATCATTGTGGATTCCCAGAGCCACGTGTACGAGTTCAATGCCTCTGGAAACGCTGCCGCTGAAGCGAACAACACGGCTTTGGGAGGGTTCCAGATTGTTGCGCCTTACACCGTCAGCCTGTTTTCAAATCCAGCGGGCGCCGGGAATCTGAGCGGCGGCGGAACGTTTCCGTCGGGAACGACTGTGCTGGTCACCGCCACGCCGAACACAAGCGTTCTTCCATACCAGTTCGTGAACTGGACTGAAGGCGGCGCAGTGCAGAGTGGCAGCAGCAACTTCTTTTTCGTGATCACGCGCGACCGGACACTCACCGCGAATTTCACTCTGCCCACTTATCAGATCAGTTCTTCGAACAATCCTGCCGTGGCAGGCAGCGTCAGCGGCCAGGGCACATTCTTTTATGGAACCACGAACGTGCTGCGCGCGACGCCGGCTTTCGGCTACCAGTTCACCAACTGGACTGAGAATGGTGCGGTCGTGGGGACCTCGCCCCTGTTCATCAGCGTGGTTCGCAGTAATCGGCTGATTGTTGCGAATTACGCGGAAGCCAACACGTTCCACGTGGTGACGACGGCAACGTCCCCAACCAATCTCGTGCAGGTCACTGGAGCGGGAACTTACACCAACGGCCAGCTTGCCAGCTTCTCGGCTCCGCTTCGCGTGACCAACGCGCCAAACGTTTATACCTTCCTGAATTTCCGAACGAATGGCGTCATCGAGGGGACGAATGCCAGCTTCAGCCGGGTGTTCTCCACCCTCGATCCCACCAACCTCCACTACGTCGCGCATTATCAGGGCATCAGCATTCTGCCTTTGATCACCAACGTGACGCTGAATTTTCCCACGGTGGTTCCCGCCACGAACAACTTCATGGTTCGGGTGCGATTCGATCGCACGATGAACACGAATTTTGTTCCGTTGATTGCGATTACGAACATCGATGGCGGAAACAATCCTTTGGTCCCCGCAGGCGGAACGTGGAGTTCCACCGTCGTGTCGAACGACACGTTCGCCCCGGCGCCGATCACCATCGTCAGCGGCATGGATGGCACCAACCGCATCTGGGTGTCACAGGCACGCGACCTGAATGGCAATCCATTGGCGCTGACGAACATCGCAACGGTTGTGATTGCCGCGACGCCTCCGCTCATCAGCCAGGTGCAGTCCTCGCCCGCCACTGTGCAGGCGGCGATCACGTGGAGAACGGATCAACGCTCGACTTCACAGGTGGAATTTGGCGTTTCGGCCCTTTACGGGAACCTCACGCCGTTGAGCACCGGGCTCGTGACAAATCATTCCGTGACGCTGACGGGATTGCAGCCGCTGACACAGTATCACTTCCGCGTCCGATCGAAGAACACGTTTGGGGTTGAACGCGTGAGCGGCAACTTTACGTTCACCACGCTTGCGGACACGTCTGCGCCGAATACGACGTTCGTTTCGGGCCCGGCCGAAGGGGCGGTTGTGTGTGCCGTGCCGGTGGTGTTTGGATGGTCAGGCACGGACGACGTCACGCAGTTGGGCAGTTTGCAATATTCCTATTCGATCGATGGGGCGCCGTTCTCGGCATTCGCAGGCGCCAATGGCATCAGCTTCCCAAGTCTGCCGGACGGTCCGCACACGCTGCAGGTGCGGGCGCGTGACGCCGCAGGCAATGTGGATCTCACGCCTGCAGTGCGAAACTTCGCCGTCAACACATCGGGTCCGATTATTTCTGGCACAAGCGTGGCAGCGACGAATCCCGGCGTCGCCGTGGTCCGATGGAACACCGATGCGCAATCGAGTTCTCGCGTTGAGTTTGGCCTCAGTGCGGCTTATGGAAACCTGAGTGCATTGTCCGCGCCGCTCGTGACGAATCACGTCGTAACACTGGCGGGATTGATCCCCGGCACGAACTATCATTACCGCGTGCGCTCGATTGACCAGTGCGGACGCGAGACATTTTCCGCCAACGGCGTTTTGATCACCGCGCCCGCGCCTGACCTGCTGATCACGTCAGTTCAGGTGCCGGCGTCCGCTTGGACGGGCAGTGGGTTTGACGTTGCGTGGGCGATTACCAATCGCGGAGCCGGTCTGGCTTCAGGGCCGTGGACGGATCGCGTGTATCTCTGCAGTGCGTCGACACCCTGCACCAACCAGTTCCTTGGCGAATTCGCATTCAACGGCACGCTTGCTTCCGGGGCTGCGCTCACCCGCGTGCAAGCCGTCACCATCAATCGCCAGCAGGTCACCGAAGGAAACTATTTCCTGACGGTCGTAACCGATGCCGGCAACAGCGTTTACGAAGGGCTCCCGAACAGCGCGGCAGAAACGAACAATGCGACATCGTCGAGCGGCCCTGCCTACGTTCATATCACGCCGTTGCCCGACCTGATCGTCCAGTCAATCTCGGCACCGACCAATGAAGTCTTCTCGGGACAAACGGTGACGATCAGCTGGTCTGTTCACAATGCCGGGTCGAATTACACGGATGCAACATTGTGGCAGGACCACGTGTTGCTTTACAGCGACGCCGCGCGGACGCAGCTGGTCAGGGATTTTGGCCGCTTCCCGAACCAGAGTTATCTCGGGCCCGGCGAATCGTATCAGCAGACAGTCAATGTGACGTTGCCGATTGGAATTTCTGGAAACAATTATTTCGTCGTCACGACGGACGTGGCGAACACCGTTCTGGAAACGATCGAAACCAACAATGTTGCCGTGGCTGCTCCTGTTCCGGTGACCTACGTGGCTCCGGGCTTCCTGCATGTGCAATCGGTTACGGTTGCGCCAGGCCCGCCGACGACTCTTTGGGCGGGCGATCAGCTGACGGTCACCTACACGGTCAAGAACACGGGCTCGACGGCGATTTCCCCAGCGGTCTCAGGCCGCTGCTGGGATCACGGGCTGGGAATCAGTTCGGTGCCGAGCTGGTTCGGCGCGGAGTTCGCCTACTATCACGTAGGTGGCCAATGCGGGCCGGTCGCTCCGGGTGAAAGCTACACCGAAACGAAGGTCATCACGATTCCTCCGTATCTGAGCGGAACAAATTACATCAGCATCCAGCCCGATCCTCCGTTCTGGCAGCCGGAGGTGGGACGCGACACCGGGATTGCGACGATTGTCATCGCGGAGCCGCCGCCTTCGGATCTCGAAGTCACCGCGGTGAGCGGACCACCCGCCGCCGCTATTGGCCAGACGATTAACGCAAGCTGGACTGTCTCGAACAATGGCCTGGGCCTGGCTCGGGCGAGCACGTGGTACGATCAGGTCTATCTTTCGCCAACTCCTGCCTTTAACCAGGGAACGGCGATTCCCCTGCATTCGGTGTTTCATTCGAGCGGCCTGGATGTGGCGCAAAGCTACACGGGTAGCGCGCTGGTGTTCGTTCCAAATTCTATCGCGGCCGGGACTTACTATCTGGCGGTAAAGGCGGATCACGCCAATACGGTGTATGAAGGGCCATGGGAAACGAACAACATCAGTGTCGCCGCGGTGCCCATCGTGCTGTCGAACGCACCCGCCGCGATCCCGGCTGATTTGCAGGTGACAAACATTCAGATTCAAACCCCCGCCATCGCCGGTTTGGGCCGCAATGTTTCATGGACCGTAAGAAACCTTGGCGGCGTTGGGACGATTGCCAGCTCCTGGATCGACAGTGTTTATCTCTCACCTGATGGAACCCTGGAAAGCGCGACTCTGGTCGGCATGTTCACGCGCAATGGCGCGCTTCAGCCAGCGGGAAGCTACAACCAATCGGCGCTCGTCCATATTCCGTCGTGCTTGAGCGGCGACTTCTTCGTGCTTGTGCACACCGACTCGACGAACAGCGTCATTGAGGGTTCGGCGGGCGAGACGAACAACGTGCAGGCGTCGGTCAGCCCGGTTGCGGTTTTGCCCACAACGCTCGCCCGATTGAATGTCAGCGCGATGACCGTTCCTCCATCCGCGATCGCGGGGCAGCCGATGACAATGAGCTACTCCGTCATCAATGCTGGATCCCTGCCCGCGGGCGGCGCGTGGACGGATCTTGTCTATCTCTCGTCGTCTCCGCAGTTCAACCCGGATTCAGCCCTGTTGCTCGGCGCGGTGCTCAACACCAATGGACTGAGCGGCGGGACGGGCTATACCCGTTCACTCACGAACGTTGTGCCCGTTTGTGCCGGCGGACCGACCTATGTCTTCGTGGTCACTGACTGGCAGAACGCCGTGAATGGCATTTCGTGCGAAACCAACAGCGTGCTGCGATCCAGCCAGACCGTGGCAGTCACTTCGGTTGTTCATCCGAACCTGCAGGCGTTGACCTTGCAGGCGCCGACCAATGTGCTCAGCGGACAGCCGTTCGTCGTCACATGGAGCGCGACAAACTATGGTTCGGCGGCTGCGGCGGGGCCGTGGACGGACGCGATCTACCTGGCCCCCACAAACGATCCATCTGCGCTTATGCTGCTGGGCTTGCGAACCAACACGGCAGCTGTCGCCGCGGGCGGGGCGTATCTCACGAATCTGACAGTGACGGCGCCCCAATGCATGACAGGCGCTGTTCATCTTTATGTCGTGGTGGACTTCAGCAACCGTGTGAACAGAGCCGAGTGTGATCGCTTGAACTCTCTGGCCGTCTCGACCGAGATTCAGCTGTATCATCCAGACCTCCAATTCCTTGGCCTGACAAAGCCCGCCACCGTGACGGGCGGCGTGCCTTTTGGTGTCACCTGGACGGTGTTCAATGGTGGCAATGCACCCGCAAGCGGATCGTGGGTGGACGTCGTTTATTTCTCCACGAACGCTGCGTTCGGCAGCCAGGCAATCGCGTTGGCGACGAACGTTCGTTCAGCTCCGCTCGCTGCGGGGAATTCCTATAGCGATTCCGCGACTGTGATGCTGCCCGCCGATGCGGCGGGAGCATACACATTGTTCCTTCGCACAGACGCCTTCGGAACGGTCAATGAATGCAAGGGTGAGAATGACAACACGATTCCCAGCCTGTTGCAGGTATTCCCGAGCCTGTATTCGGACTTGAGCCTGGGCCGAGTGATCGCGCCCGCGGATGCCATTGCTGGCCAGCCTGTGACCGTGTCGTGGGGCGTTACCAATGTCGGAACCGCGCCGACGCCGCCGCACCTTTGGTACGACACAGTTTATCTCTCGAAGGATCAGGTTCTCGATCCCCATACAGATGTGCGGCTTGGTGCTTACCCGCGTCCGGGAGTGTTGGGGGTCGGAGAACATTACGTGCGCTCCCTGGCGATGAACCTTCCGCCGGGAATCGCGGGCCCATACTTCTTCATCGTGGTTGCAAACAGCAGTGGATTGAACGAATACGGCGCAGCCGCCAACAACGAGGGAGTCACGCCGCTGGCCACAATCGTCACCATGACGCCACCCGCGGATCTGGGGGTGAGCACGGTTGGCGTGTCGCCTTCATCAGGTTTGCCTGGGACCTCAGTGACAGTGAACTGGACGGTAGCCAACCTCTCGACCAATCCGGCAGTGGGCCAATGGACTGACGCTGTCTATCTCTCACCAACTCCGCAGTGGAGTCTGAATTCCACGCTGGTGGGCGTGAAGCTCCACAACGGCACCGTCAATCCGCAGGGAAATTATTCCGAGAGCCTGACGTTCGCGTTGCCTGCCCTGACGCCGGGCACGTACTACGCGTTCGTTCGAGCCGATACGCGCAACAACATCCGCGAGTTCAACCTGGGCAACAACCTGCTCGGGTCCGCTGGCGCCATCACGGTCGATGTCCCGCAATTGATCATAGGCGTGCCGGTTACCAACACCTTCGTCACGGGGACGGAGCATTATTACAAGGTGTTCGTCGATGCGGGCCAGGCGCTTGCAGTGACGATGACAAATGCTTCCGCAGCGAACGCGAACGAGGTGTACCTCCGTTATGGCGCGCTGCCGAGCCTTGGGAATTACGATTACGCTTACGAAAATCCGCTGTCGCCGAACCAGCGCGTTGTGGTCCCGGCAACACAGGCCGGCTGGTATTATGTGCTGACGCGCGGGGCGAGCGTTCCTGTGCCGCCCGAGCTGGCGGTCATCCAGGCTGAGTTGATTCCGTTCAGCATCAGCAGTGTTTCGCCGGACCGCATTGGAGACGCCGGCCAGGTAACCGTGACCGTTGACGGAGCGCGCTTCCAACCCGGCGCAACTGTTCGCCTTGTTGGCAGTGGCGGGACGATTCCAGCCAATGAAATGAGGTTTGTGGATGGATCACGCGTCAAAGCGCGGTTCCATTTCAATGGCGCCCCGCGCGGAACCTACAACGTCGTGCTTGAGAATCCCGACCTTGGAACCGTCACGGCGACCAATGGAATTACAATTGAGGCGAGCACGGGCATTTCGCTCCTGCTGAACACGGGTGGCAACAGCACGCCGCGCGCTGGGACGCGATGGGATGTCCCGGGCACCGTCGTTAATATCGGAAATATTGATGCGCCGTATGTCACTGTGATTGGAGCGTTCCAAGGCCAGACGAAGATGGGCTTCAACCGCGAGGCGGATACATTCCCGCGCCAATCGGACTACCCGGAGGCCGACTGGTTCAACGATTCGCCCACGGCAAAGTTCGTGGACAGCGCCACGCATGACTGCTTCTGGATCCGTGACCTTGAGGCCGGGGGACAGGAATCGTTCGTATGGCGCATTCCCAACGCGCCGTTCGGTCCATTCCAATACATGTTGCTGGCACGCGGCCGCACTGCCGATGAGATGGCCGCGTATCTCGCGACCTACGCTGAATTCCTGCGTGGAGCGACTGCCTTCATCGACCTGGCCGCGGTTCAACCGGAAGTTTCGTCGCTGGCCGATGACCCCGCAGCGTGGCAGGCGTTTTATCGCAGCAACCTCGTTGCGAGCGGCCTGGTCGACGGCGACGAAGCCGGGTGGTATGGATTGGCGAGCCGCGATTTCCTGGCCTTGAATGATCAGGCGAAGAGGAGCTGGTTCTCGGCGGCTTTGGCGGGCGGCATTACCAATCAGCTGGCCTGCAGTTTCACAGGCACCAATGGAGCGCCTTGCCTGCTGCTCGATCTCACCGCCGATATCGCGTACCTGTGGGTTTCCACATACACGATCATGGCGCAGGGCGGAGCAGGCACGATGAGTCTGGGCGGTTCCGGCGCGGTGTTCTTCGATCGAACCAACTTCATGGGCGGACAGACATTACCAATCCCGCCGGGCAGCTATACGCTGTCACAGCTGCAGACATTCGGATTCACGAACGACTGGGCTTCATCGGTGCAGTTCCCGGGCGGATGGAGTGTCATCATGTATTCGGGTGACAACTTCACAGGAACGAATTGGGTGCTGTTCTCGAACACGACGAACTTCTCGCAGTTGGTCCCGAGTGCGGATAATTCGGTGACGTCGGTGCAGATTGTGCCTTCGGGAGGCACTAGTGGGACTAGTGGGACTTCTGGGACATCTGGGACATCTGGGACTTCTGGGACGAGTGGAACGTCAGGGACCAGTGGCACCTCCGGAACCAGCGGAACTTCTGGCACGAGTGGAACCTCCGGAACCAGCGGCACTTCCGGTACCTCAGGGACATCGGGAACAAGCGGGACTTCCGGGACCAGTGGTACGTCTGGAACTTCGGGCACGAGCGGCACCTCGGGTACGTCCGGTACCTCTGGAACAAGTGGCACTTCGGGAACCTCCGGCACGAGCGGAACTTCCGGGACGTCCGGAACCAGCGGCACCTCGGGCACATCAGGAACCTCGGGAACCAGCGGAACTTCGGGAACTTCCGGCACAAGTGGCACCTCGGGCACCTCGGGCACTTCGGGGACTTCGGGGACTTCGGGGACGAGCGGGACCTCAGGGACATCTGGAACTTCCGGTACCAGTGGAACGAGTGGAACGTCAGGAACATCCGGAACCAGCGGAACCAGCGGAACCAGCGGAACGTCGGGTACAAGTGGCACCTCTGGGACCAGCGGAACTTCCGGTACGAGTGGCACGAGCGGGACCAGCGGATCCGACCCCGGCGGCCCTGGCGGCGGCAGCGGCGGTTCGGGTTGCGATCCCAATGACAAGGTTGGGCCCCTTTCACCCGGACAGCAGGCATTCGTGAACCGAACAGATCCGATGCCGTACACCATCTATTTCGAGAACCTGCCCGAGGCCTCGGCCCACGCTCGGCGCGTCACAGTGTCAGATCTCATCGATCCAAACCTGGATATTCGCACGTTCCGGCTCGGCCAGATTGTGTTCAACAACCGAACCGTCACAGTTCCTGCCAATCGCAGTTACTTCCAAACCCGCGTGCCCATGGAGGACCAGGGCACGGGAACGAATGTTGTTGTTGATATCAGTGCAGGCGTGGATCTCAACGAACGCCGCGTATTCTGGTCGTTCCTTGCAATCGACCTCAACACGGGTGAGCCCCCGCTGAGCGTCAATGAAGGCGTTTTGCCTCCCAACACGACCAACCAAATCGGCGAAGGTTATGTGATCTACACCATACGGCCCGCGGGCGATGTCCCATCGGGCACTGTGATTACAAACCAGGCGCGGATCGTGTTCGATGACAACGAGCACATCGATACCCGCGTGGTCGAGAATATCATCGATGCGATTCCGCCCGTGAGCAGCGTCCATCCGCTGCCCGCAACCACGCTTCTGACGAGCTTCGAGGTGACCTGGTCGGGATCGGATGAGACAAACGGCTCGGGCATTCGCGATTTCGATATTTATTTCACTGACGACGGTGGGGAATTGATCGCCTGGCAGAGCGGGACCACCAACGAGACAGGATTGTTCACAGGCGAACCGGGACACACGTACGCCTTTTACAGTCGCGTTCGTGACAACGCCGGGAACATGGAGGCGGCGAGCGCAACGGCGGATACCCAGATTGTGATCTCCGGCAACGCGGCACCAATCCTCGGCGCCATCGCCAACCAGATCGCCCAGGTAAACAGCGGCATCTGCTTCACCAATCCTATTACGGACACGCCAGGGAGCGTCTTCACAGCGTCGCTCCTGGATTCCCCGGCGGGCGCTTCGGTCAGCATTGCGAACGGCACCAACCTTGTCGTGTGCCTGTCTCCAACCCTCAGCCAGGCGGGCGGGACGAACCTGCTGCAAGTCGTCCTTAGCGACAACGGCCTGCCAAGTCTCAGTGTCACCCAGGCCTTCCTGGTGGCGATTCCTGATTATGCGCGCGTGGACCTCGGGTCGGCGACGGTCAGTCCGGGCCAGCAGGGTTGCGTGCCCGTGACGCTCGCTTCGAGCGCTGGCGCGACCAACATCCAGTTCCGCGTGATTGTCCCGGCTGGAACTGTCAGCGGCGTCAGTGTGAGTCCGGCCATTGCGGGCATCTGCAACGCCACCGTGCAAATGCTGTCTCCGACGGTGTTCACGGTCCGACTGCAGACATGTCCCGGACAGCCGCTCATTTCCACGCAACAAGTGGTTGCATCGCTCTGCATTACAGTGACCAACCAAAGCGGAAGCGTACCATTGAGCGTTGGACAGGTGAATGCGCTGAAGTTCAACGGCAGCGCATTCGCAGGAGCATCCGGAGTTTCGGGCTCGATCATTGTCGTGCCCACGAACCAACCGCCTGTCGTGCGGCTTGAAGCGCGCATGAGCAGCGGCGTACGCCGGTTGATTTTGCACGGCATCCCTGGCGACACCTACGCCATCGAATACACCACGAACATCAACTCGGCTGCCTGGACCCGCTTGCCAACGCAGGTGACGCTGACGACGAATACTTCCTTCACCGAAGTTGAAGGTGTGGTGCCCGCACCGTCAGTGGTCTTCTACCGGGCGGTCAAGGTGATCGCCTTCACTGACCCGCCGCGGCTGACATTGTCGGTTGACGGCATTGGAACCCGGCAATTGACCGTGTATGGCCGTCCCGGCTTTACCTATCTCATCCAGTACTCCACCGCTCTCGGCAGCCCGTGGCAAACGCTCACGCGCATCACTCTCGACGGTCCGGTGGCAACGATTCCGGCGCTTATGCCGATGGACAGCGAGGCCTTCTATCGCGTGATCTACGTGGAGCCGCCGCAGCTGCAGGTTTCGTTGAATTCGGATGGCTCACGAAGAATGGTGGTGCACGGCTCGCCGGGGTCCACCTATGTGGTTCAATACGCCACCTCGCTCGGGAGTCCGAACTGGCTGACCATCGGGACCGTTGGATTAACCAATGCAACCAGCGCGGAAATTCCTATGACAGAGGTGCCGGGCGGGATCGTCTTTTACAGGGTGGTGAAGTTTGAATTCACGTTTACGCCAGCCTGGCTGACGGCGTCCGTCAGCACGAATGGCGCGCGGGCCCTTGCATTGCATGGAACTCCGGGCGCGAGTTACGTGCTTGAATACTCCACGAACATGTTTGCGCAGGCGTGGACGCGGTTGCCAGGGCGGATCGCCATGACCGGATCGCCGATGGCCATTGAAGGACTTCCTGCCTCAGGTTCGTTCTTCTGCCGCGCAGTTCAGTTCTTTGCTGACCCGCCAGAAATGCAGGTGGCTTACAATCCTGACGGCTCGCACCAGCTGGTCCTGTTCGGACAGCCTAACTGCACGTATGTCATCCGGTATTCGACTTCCCTTGGTGCCACTTGGAATGAGATGCACCGGGTTTCGTTCCTCAGTAATACCTGCGCCGCGTTCCGTTTTGATCCTCCGCCTGGCGGCATGGTGTTCTACAGGGTGGACAAATTGTAGCGTTGCGGAAGGCGTTCAGGCGGGTCGGGGTCTGATTTGCGCAACCGCTGGGCAGCAGCGGTTCGAACATAACTTGTGTTTGTCAAAAAGGCGCGAACCCGGTAGAACCAGCCCCGGTGAAACCCCTGACTCTTGCCCCGGCCGCGCTATGCGTATGTTTAAGTGTCGTGCTGCAGGTTCATCACCTGTCTGCCGCCATTGATCCTGCCCTGCAGGTGGGAATAACACAGACAGACCAGAATGTTGTCTTGCGCTGGTTTGGTTCCCACAATGTGTCTTACCAGGTGGAGGCCAGTTCCACACTGCCGGCGTGGACCAATGCAGGCCCAGGAATGCCAGGCGCTGACAATTTCCTCTTCTTCACAAACTCAATAGCGGACGAGACCGCGCGGTACTTTCGAGTGAAGCGGATTCCCGGCACGGCAACTTTTTCCAGCGTCGCGGGCATCTTGACTGTCATTGGGGATGACGGTCCCAATACGATCACCGTCAGCCGCAATGCCTCCGGCGGGCTTCTGGTAAACGATGGCTCAATCGCGATCATTGGCGGTCAGCCTACCGTGGCCAATACGGTCCTGATCCAGATCTTTGGCCGTGGCGGCGATGATGTGCTGTCGCTCAATGAAGGGATGGGACCCTTGCCTCCTGCAAATATCCAAGGCGACGTAGGCAATGACTCGCTGACCGGCGGTTCTGGCGCAGATGTCGTTAGCGGCGGTGCGGGGTTCGATACACTCTTCGGACGCGGAGGCACGGACAACATCCTGGGAGGCGCGGACGACGACACGGTGGTCGGCGGGGATGGAGATGATATTGTGAGATGGGCGAAGGGAACGACCTGTTCGTTTGGAATCCCGGCGACGACACCGACCTGGTGGATGGAACGAACGGCACGGATACAGTGCAAATCAACGGCGGCAATGGCGGAGAGTTTTTCACCGCAACCGCCAATGGTACGCGTGTTCGCTTCGATCGGGTTGATCCCGCGCCCTTTTCCATCGACATCGGAACATGCGAGAATCTTGTGCTTTATTGCAACGGCGGAACGGACACGTTCGCCGCCACCGGCAATCTTGCCGCATTGATCAGAATCACTGTCGATGGCGGGCCAGGGAATGACTCCCTGTTGGGAAGTAACGGGCCGGATATCCTGCTCGGCGGTGACGACAACGATTTTGTGGATGGCCAGCAGGGCTCGGATGTCGCGTTCCTTGGTGCAGGTGATGACACCTTTCAATGGGATCCGGGTGATGGCAATGACACGGTTGAGGGGCAGGGCGGTGTTGATCTGTTGCGCTTCAATGGGAGCGCCGGAAGCGAAACCATCGACTTGTCGCCCAACGGCTCGCGGTTTCGTTTCTCGCGCAACCTCGGCAACGTAGTCCTCGACCTTGATGATGTTGAAACGGCGCGCGTTGAATTAGGGGGAGGTGCGGATATCTTGGTCGTGCAGCCGCTTTTCGCGACGAGCGTGACAAATGTCAGTGTCAATCTTGCCTCATCCCCGGGCGGCGGCGCTGGCGACGCGCAGTCGGACAATGTTGTTATTAACGGAACCGTGGACGCCGACAAAATCTCTCCTGCCAGCAGCGGGACGAATGTGGTGGTGGACGCCTTTTCCGTGCGTGTGCAAATCAGCGCAGCGGAGCCAGCACTGGATCGCTTGACGATCAACGGATTGGAAGGGGAAGACGTCCTGACTGCGACGGCTTTGGCCGGCGGACAGATCGGGTTGATCCTGGATGGCGGGTTCGGCGACGACGTGCTAACTGGCAGCGAGGGTGACGATGTGCTGAACGGTGGTCCAGACGAAGACCTCGTGGTTGGTGGAAATGGAAACGATACGATACAGCTGGGCGACGGGGATGATCGATTCGTTTGGAACCCGGGCGACGATACCGATTTAATCGATGGAACCAACGGAGTCGATACCGTCGAGATCAATGGAGGAAACGGCGCTGAAATATTCAGCACCACCGCCAATGGCGTTCGCGTTCGGTTTGATCGGATCAATCCTGCTCCGTTTTTCCTCGATATCGGAACATGTGAAAGGCTGATATTGAATGCGAATGGCGGCGACGACAGTTTTTCTGCGGTTGGGAATCTCGCCGCACTGATCCAGATCACTGTGGA
The DNA here is from genome assembly GCA_035629175.1 of Verrucomicrobiia bacterium. Taxonomy (NCBI): domain Bacteria; kingdom Pseudomonadati; phylum Verrucomicrobiota; class Verrucomicrobiia; species Verrucomicrobiia bacterium. The sequence continues at coordinate 182,429 of DASPIL010000103.1, forward strand.
TGGCGGGGCGGGAGATGACACGCTGCTGGGCAGCAACGGGCCCGACTTCCTGCTGGGTGGCGACGACAACGACTTCGTGGATGGGCAGCAGGGCAACGATACTGCGATGCTTGGTGCAGGCGATGATGCATTTCAATGGGATCCAGGTGATGGGAGTGACGTCATCGAAGGACAGGGCGGGGTGGACACGCTTCGTTTTAATGGCAGTGCAGGCTCCGAAACCATTGATCTTTCAGCCAACGGCTCCAGGCTCAAGTTCTTCCGAAATCTTGGCAGCGTGACGCTCGACCTTGACGATGTTGAAGTCGTTCGCCACGAATCACTGGGCGGGGCGGATATCATCGTGGTCCATAGTCTCGCGGCAACGGATGTTGGCATGGTTGGCATCAATCTCTCGGGAATCCTTGGCGGGTCGTCGGGCGATGCGCAGGTTGACAGCGTGGTGGTGAGTGGTACGGCCGCAGAAGACGTGGTGACCGTGAGTAACTCGGCGACGAACGTGGTTGTATCTGGACTCGGTCCTGTTATTTCCATTGCGAGTTCCGAAGCTGCGAACGACCACTTGCGCGTCAACACACTCGCGGGAAACGACACCGTCAATGCGCAAAATCTTGCAGCAGGTTTTCTGACGCTCACCATCGATGGTGGAGACAATGCTGACGTGTTGCGGGGAAGCGACGGCGCGGATGTGCTGTTTGGTGGAGAGGGTGACGATGTGTTATTCGGAGGTCCGGGATTTGACGTGCTCGACGGCGGCTCCGGCAGCAACATCGTAATTCAAGACTAAATCACCTCACCCAATTAGGGGATGCGGTAATCAACAGAACTGGTGATGTTTCTCAATCAACTCCCTGATACTGTCTGAACCGTTAGCTCCACTCAGTTCCGCCGCTTCGCAGGCTGGTCCTGGGAAGTGTCGGTCCCAACAACAACACGCAATTGGCGCGACAACACATCTCCCGGAGACTGTCCATTCTCCGTCTTCCGCGATCGGATGATCCGCCCCGGCATCAGGGGTCGCATTGCCTTGTGCCTGATCGGATCACTGTTCGATGGCCGCGCCGTTGGCACAACCCAACCACAACAAACAATGAAAAAACAACTGGCAGTTCTTACTGCCGCAACCCTGCTCGTGCTCGGTGCAAGTTCCGTCGATGCAGCAACCGGCGAAGTGTTCAAGTCGGGCACCACATGGACCGGCCGAGTCGACGGCTCCACGAAATACACCGGGTCCAGCATGAATGCCGCGATCCAGGCGTGCATCAATGCCATGAGTTCCGGAACGGTGAACATCAAGAACAGCGGCAACGCCGACGCAAGCTACGGCGTCGCGCCGAAGAATGGCGTTTGGCTGAACTACAACGGCGTCACCGTCAATGGCAACCGCGCAACATCCGTCGTGCAGGTGGACAACAAGAGCAACATCCGCATCGACAACCTGAAGATGAGCGGCAGCCCGCGCTATGGCGTTTGGGTTCGGACGAGCAGCACCATCACGCTGGGTGGCTGCAGCCATAGCGGCGGGGGGCTTCCCTTCCGCATTGACGACAGCAAGGGCGGCTGGTCGCGGAACGTCAACGCCAACAGCCCGACCTCCATCGGAGCGACGGCCCACGGTTTTGAAACCTACGGTGTTGATGGTTTCTATTATGGAACCGTGACCGCGCGCGACTCGAGCGGCTGCGGTTTGCTGCTGAACAAGACGGTCAACTCGTCAGGCGGCACGGTGAACGCCTATAACTGCAACTACGGCGGCGGCTACGCGGGTTTCCGCTGCGCCAACAGCAACGGCAAGGGCTCGCTGGGCACAGCCAACTCTGACCGTTGCGGACGCGGAATCTTCAGCGTTACGCAAAGCCGCGATATGACGGTGAACAATTGCCTGCTGCAGAACTGCAGCGGCATCGGCATCTGGCTTCAGGACACCTACAACACCCGCATCAACGCCGGGACTGTTCGCAACAATGGCGGAGGATGCAAATCCATCACGGGCGGATCCGGCAACGTGATCAACGTCGCCTGCCAATAGCCTCCATGTAACAGTCATCAAACCGCGGCAGCCCAGCGCTGCCGCGGTCCTGCACGGCATGAAAAAGTTTCTTCCTCTTCTGCTACTGTCGATCGGCCTGGCTGGCGGGTTTGTCGCGGGACGGCTTCAGCGTCCTGAACCTTCTCGATCTCCCGCTGCGAACGCAATGGTCGTGTCCGAGCGCACCCTTGCAAACGGCCGCGCTTATCGAACAGCGGACACACCCGTTGCGCTGTCGGTGGACCAAATCGCCGCACGACTCGAGGCCGAGTGCCGGCGCGGCATCTGGCGTCGCACCAAGGAATGGGAAATGATTTTGAACGGCCTCGATGCATCGCAGTTGCGGCAACTGGCTGGCATGGCCCGCCATCTGATCCTTTCGACCACGCAGGATGAATTGCGTCATTCAGTGATTTCGCGCTGGGGTGAAGCGGACCCTGCTGCGGCACTCGCCTATTCAACGGCATTGCCGGATTCAACGCTTCGCGAAGGCCTTGTTCTTCTCGTGATCCAAAGCTGGCTTTACACCCATTCTCATGACGCGATTGCGTGGGTTCGCGACCAGCCTCCCGGCGCGTTGCGGAATGAACTGGTTAACCGCGCGGTGGAATACATGGCCGCACATGATCCGCGCGGGGCGCTCGAACTGGCCGAGTTGTTGCCCCGAACGATTCGCTCCTCTTCGTACGCGAATGTTTTCAAATCGTGGGCCGCCTCTGACCCGGCCTCGGCTGCCGCGTTTGCGGCGGGAATGGATTTGCGCCCCTCTGAACGATTGGCCGTGTTCGAAGCGATCGGCGCAGCGTGGGTGGCCGCCGATCCGCAGTTGGCGCTGGCCTGGGCAGGTTCCCTCGCACCGGGCGGCCAGAAGAACTCAGTGTTCAATTCAATCCTTGCCAACTGGGCAGTGGCAAATCCCGCCGCTGCATCCGAGTACGCGCTGGCGCTGCCTCCCGGGCCGAATCGTATTGCAGCAATCACTCAGGTGGCCTCGGCCTGGCCCACGAGCGATCCCGAAGGCGCCGCGCAGTTCGCGGCGAAGCTGCCTGCCGGCGCAAGCCGCGACAACGTGATGCGGCATGTGATCGGCAATTGGGCCAATGTGGATCCTGCCGCGGCATTCGCGTATGCAGATGCGCTGCCAGCCGGACCTGCGAAGAATGATATGCTCAGCAACGTCGCGATGTTGTGGTCGCTTGAAAACCCGGCTCAGGCACTTTCAACAGCCACGAACCTTCCGCCAGGCAGCGGACGCAGCGCCGCAATCTCGCAGGTCGTGGGACAAATGGCACTTGACGATCCTGATGCAGCGCTTTCCTTCGCAAAATCCCTCCCGCCAGGCAGCGAGCGGGATCAGTTGATGCAATCCGTGGCGTCCACCTTGTCACGCGATGACCCGCAGATTGCGGCGAAATTTGCGGCGGAACTCCCGCCCGGCACAACGCAGCTGAACGCGATTTCGTCGGTCGTGTTTGGCCTTGCGCAAGCGGACCAGAACGAGGCGATTACGTGGGCAAAATCCTTGCCTGAGGGAATGGCACGGCGCCGCGCGTACGAACAACTGGGCGAGGAGATGATGAAGTCCGATCCCGCCGCCGCGATCCAGTGGGCTCAATCATTGCCCGCGGGCGACGGCCGCGCGCGCGTGCTGGAAACGAGCATTGGCCAATGGGTTCGAGACGATTCTGTTTCGGCGCTGGAATGGGCGGCGAAGCTTCCGGACGGCGAGACGAAACACCAGGCGCTGCTCGCGATCGGCAATCAACTGGCATACACAGAACCATCCACCACGCTCGACCTGGCGCTTCAAGCGAAGGGTGAGGATCGCAACAGCCTGCTCGGTCATATCGCACAGGTGTGGGGACGCGAAGATCCAAAGGGCGCAATGGAACGGGCACTCAAACTTCCCGCGGGTGAGGATCGAACTGAATTTATTTCGCAGCTGGTGATCGCATTGTCGCAACAGGCCGCACCCGAAGCCGCAGCCTTTGCGGCCAATCTGAAGCTTGGGGATCTCCAGGTGCAGGCTGTCGACACGCTCGTTCTCAATTGGTCAATGGCAGATCCCGCCGCGACAGCGTCTTGGGTCGCTACGTTTCCAGAAAGCTCGATGCGCGATTCTGCGTTGCGAAATGTCGCCGAGCAGTGGGCGATCGTGGATCCCTCGAACGCCGGGAAATGGCTCGGACGGCAACCCGCTGGAGCGGGCCGCGACGAAGCATTCGTGGCCTACACGCAACAGGTGGCCGTCGAACGTCCGCAAATGGCGGCTGACTGGATTAGTGCCATTGGCAGTCCTGATCAACGTCAGGTTGCGATCGAGTCGGTGGCGCGGAATTGGATCAAGCAGGATCGGAATGCGGCAATGTCATGGCTGAGTGCCATCGGACGTCTGGATCTTGCGACAGGCCTGTGACCGACGGAAGCGAAGCGTTGTTTCACGAGCTGTGGCGCGGTCGGAAATTCCGCCATGGTTCGGCGGCACATAATGTGCGAATCATGCGGCATGCAATCTTCACTTCGCATCCGATTCGCGATCGTGAACCTGGCGCGATGCCTGGTCCTTGGCGTTTCACCCGCGCTGTTCGCGGCAACCAATCAGCCCGTTTATTCTGATTCGCTGCAAGGCGGCTGGGCGGACTGGAGTTGGGCCGCAGTGGATCGCAACAATGCATCGCCCGTGCATCAGGGCACCGCGTCGATCAGAGTTACAGCGTCTGCATGGCAGGCCCTTTATCTTCACAACGACACCCTGCAGGCTGGCGGGTTGACGAACCTTTCGTTTTGGATCAATGGCGGGACGGGCGCACAGATTGTCCAAGTTCAAGCCACACGCGGCAATCAGGAACAGGCACCGGTTGTTCTCCAACCTTTGCCCGCCAATGCGTGGCGTTTGGAAAGCATCCCCTTGTCGGCTCTCGGCGTGGCGCAAGCCAATGATTTTGATGGCTTCTGGATTCAGGTCCAGGAGACGGCCACGCCCACCACGTTCTATATTGATGACATCGTCCTGCTCGGCGGATCGAACGCGCCGCCGCAAGACGGAACCAACGCACAGATCACGGTCGCTCTCGACGCAGGAGCTGACCTGCGCCCCATCAATCCCTTGATTTACGGCGTTGCGTTCGCATCGTCCAACGAGCTCGCCTTGTTGAACGCGCCCTTGAATCGATCGGGCGGCAACGCCGAGACCCGCTACAACTGGCGTGACAACGTGCGCAATCACGCTTCCGATTGGTATTTCCAATCTCTTGAGGCGGGGCCCGCCAGTCCAGGAGAAGCTGCCGACAGTCATGTCTCGGAAAGCCGGGACGGGGGAGCCGAGGCCATGCTGACCGTTCCGATGATCGGCTGGATGCCGAAACTTGGTCCGAATCGGCAGCGGCTCTCCAGTTATTCCATCGCAAAGTACGGCCCGCAGACCGATCGCGACTGGCAGTGGTTCCCGGACGCGGGCAATGGCGTTGGGACGAACCTTTCCACCGGCGCAACGTGGCTGATCACCACAAATGATCCCAATGATGCCCATTTCCAGACAAATTCCGCTTTTCAGCAGGCTTGGATTCAGCATCTCACCAATCGCTGGGGATTGGCCACGAATGGCGGCGTGCGCTTCTACTGCATGGATAATGAGCATACGCTCTGGAACTCCACGCATCGCGATGTCCATCCCGCCGGCACAACCATGCAGGAGATCCGCGACAAGTTTTTCGAGTACGGCACCATGGTGAAGTCGGTGGATCGCGGTGCGCTGTTGCTTGCCCCGGAGGAGTGGGGTTGGAGCGGATATCTTTACAGCGGCTTTGATGCGGCCTGGGCAACGGCCAATAACAATTGGAACCCGGCCGCTTTTCCTGACCGCAATGCCAACGGCGGGATGGATTACATGCCGTGGTTCCTGGACCAGGCGCGGCAGCAGGCCGTCAGCACAGGGCAGCGTTTGCTTGATTACTTCACGCTGCATATCTATCCGCAGGGCGGCGAATATGGGAACAACACCTCGACAGCGATGCAACTGCGGCGCAATCGTTCGACACGTGCGCTGTGGGATACGAATTACGTCGACGAAACATGGATCAACGCGGTAGTCCGGCTGATTCCACGCATGCGCGAGTGGGTGACCGCGTACTATCCGGGAACGAAAATTGGAATCACGGAATACAACTGGGGCGCCGAGCACCACATCAACGGCGCCACAGCGCAGGCGGATGTGTTCGGAATCTTCGGCAGGGAGGGGCTCGATCTTGCAACGCGATGGACCACGCCCGCGGTGGCTTCTCCTACGTTCAAGGCCATGCAGATGTATCGCAACTATGATGGCAACCGTTCCGGGTTCGGCGACGTGAGCATTCGCGCCAGCGTCCCGAATCCCGACCAGGTTTCCGTCTTCGCTGCGCTGCGCCAGGCGGATGGAGCGTTGACGGTGATGGCGATCAATAAACAAATTGGAAGCAACACGCCGGTGCGGTTTGCGTTGACGAATCATTCTCCTGCGGGGATCGCTGAAGTCTGGCAGCTGACGGCAGCCAACAGCATAGCGCGACTGGGCAATATCCCTGTCGTGGCGAGTGGATTCACCAGCACGGTTCCGGCGCAGAGTGTGACGCTATTTGTGATTCCGCGCTCCGCGGCCGCTCCCGTTCTGACAGCTCCAACGCTGTGGAATGATGGACAGTTTCGAGTCGTTCTCCACGGTTCGACGGGAACGACTTACCAGCTGCAAGCCAGCACGGACCTGATGACGTGGACGGAAGTGCAGACGATCACGCTTACGAACGGCGCCACTCCGATGACTCTTCTGATGACGAACGATAACCAATTTTTTCGCGCGGCAATGCAGTGATCGCGCCAGGTGTTTATTTCGCGCCGGCTCAGAAACGGATTGCCTCATTGAGCTGTCCGCATTGCGAACAGCGCGAGCGATCGACGCCGGGATCGTCGGTGTAAACGAATCCGCAGCGTGTGCAGCGGAAAATGGTATCCTGGCTCGGCGTGGGCGTGAAGCGGCGCTGCCGGAGTTCACCATAGATCATGAGGGCAGCCAGCGCGCTGAACGTGATGGCCAGATAAAGGAGAATCAGCAGGGGCACGCTCATGTCAGGGAAGTGCTTGGATGGAAGGTGCTGAGGGACGCCATTCGAAGATCAATGTCCCGGGCATCATCGCGTGCTCCACGCGGTTTGAGCGCGCAGGTCCGATGGGCGGCAACGGCTCGAACAATAGCGACTGCGCCAAACGGACTGCCAGCAGATCATTGGTGGAACCTGATGCCGCCGAAACGATGGAGGAGAATACAAATCCGTGGGGATCCACCAGCACGTCGACGACTGTATTTGTAAAGGCGTCCGTAACAGGGGGGAGTGGCCCCGGATTCAACAGTGTTCTTCCCGCAAGCGGGCCTTCGATGCGCAGGGTCGAACGCAGGGCAACAGGCGGCGGCGTGGGGATTCGCGGATGGGTCACCACGGGTTCCGGCAACATAACGGAGGCCATTGCGCTGAATTCACCCTCGGAAGCATAACGACGGAGGCCATTCACAAGGGCTTGGAACTCGAGAGGCGAACGCAGCGGTTCGGTCCAGCCGGGTGGCTGAAAACGAATGGCGGGCATGAGCATCCACGCGGGACCTGAGAAGCCACGGGGGCTGGGCAGCACGAACAATGTTGGATCCTGAAGGGCGGCCCATTCCGCGGGAATCGCCATTTCAAGTTTGTAGGTTGCCGATCGGGCGAGGGGGGCATGCGGAATGGGGCGTCGATTGGCGGAAAGGAAAATGATTGCGAGATGCAGCGCAAAAACCAGGAGCACAAGTGCCCAGAATCTCCCCGTGAATGCTCTGGTTCGCACCCGCGCCGCCGCATTCATGGCCGGGGCAGCGTTGCCAGGAGGAGTTCACTGATCCCGGCCTGGCGTGCTATGGATGCCAGTTGATCGAGGCTTTCACGGCGGGCGTTCTTATCCGCATGCACCACGAGCGTCGGTGCTCGCGGACTTGCCTTGACCGCCGCGTCCAGCCGCGTGGCGAGCTCCTCCGCATCGGTCAGCTGGTTGCGAAAATAAAAGCGTCCTCCCGCATCCACCGCCACGGCCAGGGTTGGGCCTTCCACGCCTTGGAATCCGGCGCCTGAGGGAAGCTGAATGCGGACGCCGGGGGTGTAGACCAGCGAGCCGAGCAACACGAACAATACGAGCAAAAAGAAGACTGAAATAAAAGGGGCGGCGTCGAGTTGGCCCCTGAAAATCCGTGCGTTTCGAGGAAACTTCATGGCGCGGGGGGTGGCGGGTTGGAGGAGATCCCTGCCGTCACGATGTGCACGATTTCCGTTGCGGCCCGTTCCATGTCCAGAACGATCGAGTTTACGCGGCTGACGAGGTAATTGTAGCCGGCATGGGCGGGGATTGCGACTGCGAGGCCCGCTCCGGAACAGATCAATGCCTTCCAGACGCCGCCAGCCAGGTCCCCGATGTGAGCCATCACGCCCTGGTTTTGCAGATGCTCAAAAACATTCATCAATCCAACCACAGTCCCTACGAGACCGAGCAACGGCGCAATTTGCGCAATGGTTGCCAGCAGGTTGAGTTTTTCCTCGAGCCGGGGAACCTCCGCCAATCCTGCCTCCTCCAAGGCTTCCGCAATGCGCTCGCGCCCATGGTCGCGATTCAAGATGGCTGTCTTGACGAGCCGTGCAACCGGACCCGGCGTCGCATCGCAAATGGAGATGGCTTCCACGACATTATCGCGGCGCAGCACGTTGCGAACGCCATTGAGAAACTCGGTCGAGTTGATCTGGGCGCGGTGATAGTGGAGGAATCGCTCGATGAACACCACCACGGCGACGGCGCTGACCAGCAGGATGAACCAAAAAACGGTCCCGCCGTTTCGCAGGATGTCCGGCAAAGTTGACATGCCCCTTTATAACGATTGCCATCACCCTGTTCCAAGGCGAAACGTGGAATGGAATAAGTGCTTGCCTCGCTCTTTGGTCACCTGCTAAACCGGTTCGGCACTAAGGATGGAGTTCAGATGCGCTGATACTGGATTTGGCATGACGTGCGACGGCCCGCAAATAAGGACCCGGATTCGCAGAGGGTCGCGCGTGCCTGAAACTGTTGGCGTCGCTGGCCGACCTGTCGCAGCCCGCCGGGGTTGCAGTGTCCGGGGGAATGCTTGGGTATGGTAGCGCGCACGAGCTGCTCAATCGGTTTGATCGTCAACACGTACAATCAACCCGATTACCTTCAGAGAGTGCTTCGCTCGATTTCCGCACAGGCAGTCCTGCCCGATGAGGTGCTGATTGCGGACGACGGTTCCAAGGAAAAAACCCGCGAGGTGATTGATGCCTGGAAAGCCGCGAACCGCGTTGCGTGCCGCCACATGTGGCAGCCGGATGAGGGATTTCAGCGAGCGCGGATCCTCAACGAAAGCATCGCCCACGCAACGGCGGATTACCTGGTTTTTCTGGATGGAGACACCGTTGCCCATCCCGACTTCATTCGTGACCATCGCGACGCCGCGCGGCTCGGGCACTTCGTCCAGGGGCATCGATGCTTCGTCGAGAGGCGGGCGGCCGACCAGTTCGGGCAGAACGATTTCCGCCGCGACCGCCTTGCAGCTTTCGTTCGCGGGCAGATTTCCGGATTGCGCAATGCATTCCGCTGGCCGCGCCCTCTGCTGCGGGTGCGCAACGATGTGAAAGGCGTTCGCGGTTGCAATCTGGCAATCTGGCACCGCGATCTGGTGGCGGTGAACGGATATAACGAGGCGTTCGTTGGATGGGGCCGGGAGGACACAGAACTAACCGTGCGCCTTTTGAATCGCGGCCTGAATCGCGTCGACCTGCGCGGTCGCGCCCTTTGTTTTCATTTGTGGCATCCCCCGGCAAACCGCTCCCAGCTCAGCCGCAATGATTGCCTGCTCGCTCAAGCCAAAGCCGAGCGCGCCAAATGGTGCCCCCGCGGCCTGGATCAGCATTCCGCCGGAGCGGAGTTGATGAATTCGCTCCGATCCGCTGCGCTTGCAGTCGGGACGAAGTAAGCCTCGGTGGAATCCAAAGGCCGAGTTTCAAGCATGATTCATATCGCCACCGTTCATTTCAAAAGCGACCGCTGGATTTCAACCCAGCAGGAGTTTTTGCGTAAAAACATTGAGGGGCCTCATCGCATCTACGCCTGGCTGAACGACATTCCCAACGCGCGCACGGACGGATTCCATTACTGCTGCCAGGAAGCCGTCACCCCGCACGCCATCAAGCTCAACCTGCTTGGCGACATGATGTGTTTTGCGGCGGAGGACGATGACATTCTGATATTTATTGATGGTGACGCTTTTCCGATTGCGCCGATCGAGCCGTTGTTGCGAGCCCAATTGCCGAAGCACAAGCTCGTCGCGGTTCAGCGGCTTGAGAACAATGGAGATCTGCAACCGCACCCCTGCTTCTGTGCAACGACTGCGCGGTTCTGGCGGGAAATCCAGGGCGACTGGAAGGCCGGTTACCAATGGCAGACCGCCACTGGCAGGATGGAAACTGATGTCGGCGGAAACCTGCTGAAGATCCTGCGCGGTCGCAACGTCGACTGGCTGCCGCTCCTTCGAAGTCACGATGCCACGCATCATCCCGTGTTGTTTGGGATTTACGCGGGCCTGGTTTATCACCACGGCGCGGGCTTTCGCGAAGCGGTTACGCGGTTCGACATGGTCCACGCAAAACTGAACATCTTCGACCGCCTCCTCGGTGTGTTTCCCTCGCGCCAACGACGCATCAAACGACGCAAGCTTGGCGCGGAGAATAAAATCTGGAGTGAACAGGTGTTTGCTGAAATCCACGCAAACCCGCGTTATTTCGAAGAACGCCTTACGCCGCAACATGCGCACAAAGGCGAACTGGTCACCCGTGCTGCAGCCGCTCAGGCGGGGTTGGTCATGTGCTGATCCAATCCCATCCGGCAGCGGGTGCGCTGCGAAGCTATCGCTTCATCCAGCATGCGTATGTTTTGATCGAGCCCTGATCGATCGGCGGGCGGATGCCATAAATGATAACAGACAGCACGCCCGCGAACGTCCAGCCAGTGGACTCCGGAATTCATCAGCCGCAGCGCGAGTTCGGAATCTTCCCGGCCCCAGCCGACAAATTCCTCGTTGTAGCCGTTCACCCGAATCAGGTCCTCGCGCCAGATTGCAAGATTGCAGCCGCGCACGCCTCGAAGATCAGCCCGGCGTTTGGAGAATGGGAAGGGCCAGCGAAACACGTGCTTCCAGCCCTGCAGCTGGCCTGAAATCCAGGCGCGCATGCGATCGGCCGGGAAGTTGCCGAGGCCGAAATAGCGGGAGGCCTTCTCGCTGACAAATGCCCGGTGCGCCTGCACGTAAAACCCGCGGCGGGCGAGCGATCGGTGATCCCGCAGAAACTTCGGATGGGGAACAGAGTCTCCATCCAGGAATATCAGGTAATCATTCTTCGCCTGCACAATCGCCGAGTTCAAAATGCGGGAGCGGCGAAATCCTCCGTGCTCCTGCCAGACGTGGACGGCGCGCATCGGGCCGGGCTGCTTCCAACCCTCGAAAACGTCGCGCGTTTCCGCACCCGAACCATCGTCCGCAAGCAAGAGTTCGTCGCCGGCGGCAAACTGTCGATCCAGGGCGCGCAGGACGCGTCGGAGATATTCGGGCTGGTTGTAGGTGTTCACCACCACCGACAAACTCGGCGTGTTCGATTTGCTATTGGGTAATTGATTGAACGGGGAACTCATCGGCGTTTGCCCGCGTCCCGCCTGGCCAGCATGGCTGGAAGCGTGGAGTTGTCGAACGTGTATCCGAGCACGGCGAGATCATCCTGGTACACGCGCGCGACGATGGCTCGTGTTTCATTGGAATAGCAATCCGCGAAATTCTTGTCGCGGGACGCCGTGCGATTGAGGTTTTGCAGGCTGGCCTGTAACTGAAGCCGGCTTCGAACGATCTCAAAATCGGCGGCGAGGTTCTCGAAGAATCCAATGAAGTCGACGCCGGGCAACCCCGGCCTGAGACAGATGAAACTGGTCTGCGGACGGAAATGCGGGAACTTCAGAATCTCCCTGCGCGTAATTCCATTCCTGACGAAGGAATCAAACGTGTCATGCTGTTGCAGATGCCGTTGCGACCATGCCTTGTCGGAGGCAGTGATGCCGCCGTTCTTCAGGAAAAAATACGCGGAGACAAGGCGGTCCCATGGATTTCGAACGAACGTGAACTTGAAGTAGCTGGCGAACTCAGCGGGCGAAAACATGATCTGATACTTCCGCAGCGACTGATGCGCGCCTGCAAGGTTGCCGAACAGGCTTTTGCTGATCGATATCCCCGCGCATTTGGGCACGTGCACGAAGATGCATCGATGCTCATCAAACGGGCGGCACGAATAGTCATCGCTGCCGGGCAGGCGCTGGGCCTGGACGCTGGCAAATTTTTCAGGGCGCATGGTCCGCGCAAACCATCGACGCAGAGCGTGGGGGATCCTTTCTGCGGCAGGATACGGACGTTGGACCAACTGCGGAGGAATGCCAGGCGATGAAAAGAGGTCCTGCATCGCGGGCGGTCAGCAATACCCCAGTTTCTGCATCCAGGCATTTTGACGCGCATAGTCAACGAGATCCTCGTGCTCGCCCGACTTGAATCGTGAGACGCGGGTGGGATCGGCCTTCGCCGCGATCTTTTCGCGCAGCGGCAGCCCGGTGAACGCCTCCAGGCTCGCAACCTGTTCCGCGTCGCAACCCACAAGTTTTTCGTAGTGCAACGTCAGCATCTGACCAGCGAGGCTCGGCACAAACGAGAACGCCTGCGCGACGTATTTTTCCCAGAGATCAAGTCCTGCCGTCTTTCGCTCCAGAAATTCCGAGTAGCAGCGGCCGCCCTTGCCGATCTTTTTGTTTCGATGATACAGGCTGAGCGCCACGTCGATTCCGTTGCGATAGATGTGGATCACCTTTGCCTTGGGAAAAATGGCGAGCCATTGCGCAAGGGTGAACGTCGTGCGCGGATCCTTCCAGCCCCACGGGCGCCCGCCGAGCAACTGCATGAGCCGGATGGGATGGTAGTGGGCCTTGATGTAACGCCGCATCACGCCGTAATCGGAAACTTTGAGACGCCCGCGTGTGGGAACCCCTGGTTTGTCCCAGCTGAATCCGTTCTCGTTGAGCAGCCGGATGTTGAGCTCCTGAAAAAAGAACGACTCCTTGTTTTTATAGACGTCAGTGCCCATGAAGATTCCGGAATCATGCAGCAGTTCCGAGAGCATTGAAGTTCCCGATCGGTGCATCCCAATCAGGATGTAGGGTTGGCTAAACAGGTTGTAAATCACTTTGAATCCGCTCCAGCGCCGCGCAATCAAGCCGCCGTTCACCGGCAAACCAGCAGTGGTTCGCGATGATCAATTGTTGGTTTCATTCCGCTGCATTGCAGAACAAGTGCGCGAGAAACGGCCTGCAAACTAACAATCACAGTGTTGTGCTGCAAGTCCAGCCAGCGCCCGTTGAATGTGACCACCTGAATCCAGGAGCGTATCCATTGTGCCCGGCGCAATTGACGCTGCGTCACCGAATCGCGCTCTTCCGAAATTCCGCCTCCGCCTTGGGCATCAACTTGCGCAGCTGTTCGATGCGCACTTCGTCGACCGGATGCGTTGAAAGGAAACGGCCGAGAAAGGAATCGCCGCCGCCGCCCTGTTGTTTGTTGAATTCGGAAAAGCGCTGCCAGAAATGGATGGATTCCTTCGGATCATATCCCGCCCGGGCCATGTACATAAGGCCGATGTGATCGGCTTCAGATTCCTGCGCGCGGCTGTGCGGCAATTCGCGTCCCACCTTTGCGCCTGCACCATAGGCAAGCATCGTGATCTGCTGCCAGCGCGGATCGGCCATCGACATGCCGGCCCCAAGCAGCTGGCCGCCCGTCTGCATGACCATTGCTTCGCTCATCCGCTCCGCGCCGTGGCGCGCAACAGCGTGGGCGACCTCGTGGCCGATGACCGTGGCCAGCCCCGCCTCGTCTTTGGTAATCGGAAGAATGCCCGTGTAAACCCCTACCTTGCCGCCAGGCAGGCAGAACGCGTTAGCCTCCTTGCTGTCGAACACGACAAATTCCCACTGCGCGTCGGGCATGTCCTTGCCGGCAACGTCGGCGATGCGTTTGCCGACGCGCTGCACAAGGGCATTGATGGCAGCGTCCCGGCTGACGGGTGTTTCCTGTTTTAGTTGATCGAAGCTGCTCAGCCCGAGCTGCATTTCCTGCGAGGCGGATACAAGGTTCAGCTGGCTTCGCCCGGTCAACGGCACGGTGGAGCAGCCGCTTCCAAAGAGCGTGAGAAGTGCCGCGCCGGCACAAACGCAAAGTGTTGTCGCAAGTTTCATGGTTTTCCTTTCTGGCCTACAAAACCACAGTTCGCCCGAATATCAATTCAGAACATTCCCCGGCAGCGCCTGAGAATGCGCATGGAGAACAGACCTCATCGACATTCCTGCCTGGGGCGCGAGAATCGTGGAGCCGCAGTCCCGCAGATTCACCCGGCGCGAAAGACCATTATGCACTGCTCCATCCCGATCGAGAACCATGGAATCATTGGCGACCTGCACACGGTGGCCCTTGTTGCGATGGACGGCACCATCGATTTCATGTGCTTTCCGCGGTTTGATTCGCCGACGGTGTTCGGCGCGCTGCTCGATGGGGAGAACGGCGGATATTTCAAAATTTCGCCAGTCAACGAGAAGATGCGCTGCGTGCAATCGTACATTCCGGATTCGGCCGTTTTGATCACGCGATTTCTGGGTGATGCCGGCGTTGCTGAGGTTTCTGATTTCATGCCGTTGAACGACCGCGACCAGACGCACGACCTGGTGCGGCGCGCAAAGGCAGTGCGTGGAGACATCGCGTTCCGCATGGAACTGGTGCCACGCTTTGACTATGGGCGGGCCGGTCATCGCATTGAGCGGCACAAGGATGGCGTGGTGCTCATCAGCGAGGGTGCGGATCGCACTGCGCTGCGGCTCCGGACTGCTGTCGAGTTGCGCGTCGAGGATGGAACGGTGACCGCGGAATTCCGTCTGAAAGCGGGCGAGACAGCCGCGTTTGTTCTAGAAGGAGCAGATGGCGCAGATCGGCCTTCAGCTTCTCCGGGCTATGTATCCCAGTCGTTCAAGGACACTTTGAATTTCTGGCAGGCGTGGGTGGCGCATTCACATTATCGCGGTCGATGGCGGGAAATGGTGAATCGTTCGGCCCTCACTTTGAAACTGCTGACTTACGAGCCGTGCGGGTCGCTGGTGGCCGCGCCGACGTTTGGATTGCCTGAAGAGGTGGGCGGAAGCAGGAACTGGGACTATCGGTACACGTGGATTCGGGACGCATCGTTCACCATTTACGTGTTGATGCACCTTGGTTACACGAGCGAGGCAACCGCTTACATGCGCTGGATTGAACAGCGTTGCCGGGAGTTGGAGCCCGGCAATCCGCTCCAAATCATGTATCGAATCGATGGCGGGCACGATCTTCCGGAAACTCATCTGGATCATTGGCGCGGATATCTCGATTCACGGCCGGTTCGTGTGGGAAACGGTGCCGCTCGCCAACTGCAACTGGACATTTACGGGGAGCTGCTTGACGCCGTTTTTCTGTACAACCAGATCGAGCCGATCTCATACGACTTCTGGGCACACCTGACGCGGCTCATCGATTGGGTTTGCGATCATTGGCGCGAGCCTGATTATGGAATCTGGGAGGTGCGTGGCGGCACGTATCCGTTTCTCTATTCGAGGGTGATGTGCTGGGTTGCCATTGATCGCGGACTGAGGCTCGCTGCGAAGCGTTCGTTTCCGGCGAAGTGGGATCACTGGACCCGCACGCGTGACGAAATTTACACCAATATTTACGAGCGGTTCTGGGATCCCGGGCTTGAAGCGTTTGTGCAATTTGAAGGCTCGGACGCGGTGGACGCCTCGGCGCTTCTGATGCCCATTGTGAAGATCATTGCGCCGAACGACCCGCGATGGCGATCCACTTTGAGGGTAATCAACGAGCAACTGACCGATGACGCTCTCGTTTACAGATACAATGTTCTCCGCGGCGCTTCTGATGGCTTGCCGGGTGGCGAGGGAACCTTCTCCGCCTGCTCGTTCTGGAACGTGGAAGCGCTTGCGGCCTCGGGTGAACTCAAGCAGGCGCGGCTCTATTTCGAAAAGGTCCTGGGCTACGCGAATCACGTCGGACTGTTTGCCGAGGAGATCGGCCTGAAAGGGGAGCAACTCGGAAATTTTCCGCAGGCATTTACGCACCTGGGACTCATCAGCGCAGCGCGGCATCTGGACCGCGCACTCGACGAAGACGGATAACCCCGGTTCCCTACCTACCCGGGGCTTGCTGTGATTACCCCGTGGCTGGGAATTTAAACTGCGTCGTAAGCTCTATCGACCACCGTCGAGGCTTCAAATGATTGAGGCAAACCCCATGAAGAAAACACAGCATTACCGAATTTGGACATCCTTGATGTGCCTGGCCACAGCCAGCGTGAGCGCCCAAGGCAGGGCAAACTCTCCAGCAGCGAGCCGCCCTCAAGCCACTGCGCCGACCGCTGCCGCCACGGGTGAAACTATTCAAACGACAGATGGAAAAACGTACCGTCAGGCAACCATCACACGCCAGGATGCCGATGGCGTGCTGGTTCAGTTCAAGCCCGACGCGGGCGGACTGGGCTGGGCGAAAGTGAAATTCCGCAATCTGCCTGACCCCATTCGTTCCCGGTATCAATACGATGAAAACGCCGCGACAGAAGCCGAAGCGCGCCACTCACAAGCGCTTTCCGAATGGCGGAATCGGGTGACAGCGCAGGAAGGCGCGTTCCAGCGATACAGAGCGCTTGCGGAACTGAATCGGTCGCTGGCGGGTGACGACGTGGCGGTCTACTCGGTTGCCATCGACGCAAATGGAAACGTCGTTGCGAACGGCTTCACGGGAGCGCGCGATGCGCTGACCGGCTGGTGGAATCATCCTCTCGCCTATGGAATGTCGCAGCTGCAAGGTTCAGCACAGGGGAGTGGAGCGCCAGCAGCCGCATCTGGGAATTCAGGGACAACTCCGACCCCATCGACGCGCCAATAACCAGATACGGCGCGAACTACGCGGCCGGCCCGGCAGGCAGGCGAACGGTAAATGCCGAACCGCTATTCTCTGAACTGGATACAGTGATTTGCCCGCCGTGGGCTTCGACAATCGCCTTCACCAGACTCAATCCGAGACCCAATCCTCGTTCCGAGCGGCTCTTGTCGCTGCGATAAAGTCGCGCCCAGATTTTAGGCTGCTCGGCTGCCGCGATCCCTATCCCGGGGTCGCGGAACTGCACGATCGCGGCATCCTGTTCGTTTTGGGCCGTGATCGTCACGCGACCGCCCGCGGGTGTATACTTGATCGCATTATCGAGCAGGTTGGCGAATACCTGGCGGATTCTGATTTGATCGACGTTTGCGTGGCATGGCGCCGGAATCGCCACGTTAACGGCAACTTTTCGTTCATCCGCCACGTACTCATACATCTCGACAACGTCAGATATCAGCTGTCGAAGATCGGTGCGTTCCCGCTGCAGGCGCAACGTGCCCGCCTCTGCCTCTGTGATATCCATCAGCGTGTTCAACATCTTCAACACGCGCTCGGATTCCTCCACGCAATCAGCCAGGGCCTCACGCGCGTCGCTTTCAATGTTTGATTGCAGCGCGAGCTCCGCCGTTCCGCGCAACCGGCTTAATGGCGTGCGAAGATCGTGGGCGACATTGTCGAGCGATTCACGCATCGCGCGGATCAAAGCCTGGTTCTGGTCAAGCAATGTATTGAAAAGCCTGACCAGCTCATCCAGTTCGTCGTCGGACGGGCGCTGGGGAACGCGGGCGTCAAGCTGGCGTGTCTGGATGATCGCGCGCGCGGTGTTGACGATCTGGCGCACGGGGAGCAGAGCGCGATGGGCAAAGAACGCGCCGAAGCCAAATCCAAACGCGATCGTCACGAGCCCCGCGACGACGAAATAGCGGCGGACAGGATTGAGGAGTGCTTCGCGGCTGTCAGTGCTGCGGCCCACCTGCAACACGGCGTTATCAGGAAGAACCGCAGTGGCGATGACAAAGTCGCGCTCTGCATCTTTCGGAATGCGCACCACGCCGACTGGACGTCGCTGCCCTCGTACGACAGCCACCCCGCGGAAGGTGATCCAGTCGTCGGGCACATTGGCCAACACCACATCGTTCCATGTGCCGACCACCCGCACGTAGAATGTTTTTTCAGTTGCGGGTTCCGTGCGGATCGACTGGCGGAGTGCGGAAAGACCGCCAGCCGCGTAAGTGGTTGCATATTCCCGCAGCCGCGCCTGGACAAGCTCGCGGTCCTTGCTGCTGATGGCTATTCCAAGGAGATAGTAGGCGACAGCAAGCAGCACCACGCTGCTGCAGCCAAAGGCGAGCGCATACCAGAGTCCCAGGCGCACCCCAACATTTCGCCGCAAGGTTTCAAACGGGCCGGAAGACATAGCCGACGCCTCGTATGGTTTGAATCATCGTCTTTTCGGGATCGACCTTGCCGCGCACACGATGGATCAGCACGTCCACGATGTTTGTTTGGGGGTCGAAGCTGTAATCGAAGATGTGTTCCAGGATCATTGTTTTGGTCACCACCCGGTTTGGGTTGCGCATCAGGTATTCGAGCAGTGCAAACTCGCGGGGTTGCAGCTCGATCGTTTCCGTTCCGCGACGCACTTCGCGGGTGAGCAGGTCCATGCTGAGACTTCCGGCGTTGAGGCGTGTCGGCTCGGCCGATTGGGTCGCGCGGCGAATGAGCGCATGAACGCGCGCGAGCAACTCCGAAAACGCAAACGGTTTGGTCAGGTAGTCATCCCCGCCTGCCTGAAGACCGCGCACGCGATCATCCACTGTTGCGCGGGCGCTGAGGACCAGTATGGGCAGCTGCCGGCCGCGCGTCCGCAACAGCTCAATGAGACGAAGGCCATCCAGCCGGGGCAGCATGATGTCCACAACCGCGGCGTCATAAGGGACGGCCATCGCCAGGTTCAGCCCATGCTCGCCATCGGCGGAACGATCCACCGCAAAGCCGCTTTGCTGAAGTCCCTTGACCACAAATGACGCGATCTTTTCATCGTCTTCAATGACCAGTATTCGCATAACTGTCGAGGCACTGTAGCTGCAGTGCTGGAGCAAGTCGAAATCCCTGAATTGAAAAACCCGCCGCCCGCAAATGGACGGCGGGTTGAGAGACCGTCAGCTATCGCGTTCGTCGACGACAACATAGCGACTCCCGCCGTTTTGCCAGACGCGCAGCAGCGTCCGTTCGCCTTCTGTTTTCGCGGTGAGCCGGATCGCATCGTCAGCGTTTGCGACGGGCTTGCGATTGATCTCGATGAGGACGTCGCCCGCTTTCAAGCCCGCTTGGGCTGCGGCCGATCCTGGTTCGACCTGGGTAACGAGTGCGCCCTTCACATCGTTCGGCACGTTGAACTCAGTCCGTGCCCGATTGTCGAGGTCCGTCACAGCGACTCCGTCGAGTGTGCCGGCGCCGCTTTGAGGTGAGTCCGCGCGTGCCATGCGGCCTTCGCCTGGCAGTGCGTTGACGGTGACTTCCAACTTCTTGCGTTCTCCGTTGCGGATGACTTCGAGCGGCACGGTTGCGCCGGGCTTCGTTTGTGCCACTTCCAACTGCAGTCGCCGGCTGTCGGTTACGGTTTTGCCGTTGAACTCCACCACGACGTCACCATTCTGCAGGCCCGCTGTGGCGGCAGGGCTGTCCGGAAGAACGCCGCCAACGAGGGCTCCCTTGGTGCCGTTGAGATCGAAAGCTTCAGCCAATTCGGGTGTGATGTTCTGGATCGTGACCCCGAGGTATCCACGTGTCACGCGGCCGTCCTGAATCAAACTTTCCATCACGCTTTTCGCGAGGTTCGAAGGAATGGCAAAGCCGATTCCATGATTGCCTCCCGTGCGGCTCACGATGGCGGTGTTGATGCCAATCAACCGACCTTTGATGTCGACGAGTGCGCCCCCGGAATTGCCAGGGTTGATCGCGGCATCCGTCTGAATGAAGTCCTCGTAGGCCTCAATGCCCATGCCGCCCCGGCGGGTGGCGCTGACGATTCCCGAGGTCACGGTCTGGCCAACGCCGAACGGATTGCCAATTGCCAGCGCGACGTCGCCAATCTGGACGTTGTCGCTGTCAGACAACGTGACTGTCGGCAGCTTGGTTGCGTCGATCTTGATCACCGCAAGATCAGATTTTGGATCGCGTCCGATCACCTTGGCGGTGAATTCGCGACCGTCGTTGAGAGAAACTTTGACCTCATCGGCTCCGTCCACGACGTGGTTGTTCGTCAGGATATATCCGTCGTCCGTCACGATCACGCCTGAGCCGAGCCCGTGACGGAGCTGGGGCCCCATCGGTCCATGCGGAAGGCTGCGGCCAAACTGTTCACCAAAGAAGCGTTGCCAGAATGGATCGTCGAGATTGCCGGGAACCGCCCCGGAGGTTCGCCGCGGTTTTGTGGTTGTCGTCAGCTTGACGACGGCGGGAGCGACTTTTTCGACCACAGGGGCGTAGCTGCCGGATGGCAGGGTTTCCCGCGAGATGGCGGTTGGGTCGATTGGCAGGTTGATCTCTTTGCGGGCGCCGGTTTGCTGGGCGATTTTCTTGGATGCAAACGCGGTTCCCGCGATGGCTAATCCGCCTGCCAGGAAGCCGATCGCCAGCCTTGTGCTGAGTGCGTAGTGAAGTCGTTTCATGTCTCTTAAATGCTTGTTTGTTTATTGGTGTCTCTGAAGGAATAGACCGCGAGCGGATGTCCGCGGTCTTACGGGGGGATTACAGAACTGTAAGGTTGAAGAACTTTGAACTTTGAACTTTACGTGTGCCTGACGTAAGGTTGGCGGCTTTGATGAAAGACCATTCCGCAGAACGCCCCGTGCGCGTCGGCCTTATTTCCCTCGGTTGCGCCAAAAACCTGGTGGACGCTGAAATTATGCTCGGCTCGTTGATGAAAGACGGCGTCGAAATCACCAATGACGCTGCCTCGGCTGACGTCGTGATCGTGAATACGTGTTCGTTCATCGACTCGGCGCAGGAGGAGAGCGTCGATACCATCCTGGAATCGGCGGAATTGCGGGAAGCAAAAAATCGCGGGCAGGGGTTGATTGTTTCCGGCTGCCTGCCGCAACGGTTTCGAAATGATCTGCCTAAATTATTCCCCGAGGTGGACGCCTTTATGGGAATCGATCAGGTGGCCCAAGTGACAGATATCGTGAAAAGCGCGCTGCGACGCCGCCAGCAACGTGTCGGTGCGGCAGCGGAACTCGGCACCGGCGTTCGGGGGAGACATGCGAAGGTGCGGAAAACCCTCGCAGCGTTGGATGTTCAGGCTCCCGCGGACGCGCACGCTGAAACGCAGTCCCTGCGAGGGACGGATCGCTTCGGCCAAACCCGCACGTTGCTCGGGGTGCAGCCAGCGGGAGCAGCGGGACCGCTCCTCGAAGTGACGCCGCGGCCCACGTTCATCCCGGATTTTGGAACGCCACGGTTTCGTTTGACGCCGCGGCACTTCGCGTATGTGAAGATTGCCGAGGGCTGCAATCATCCGTGCAGCTTCTGCATCATCCCGCGCATGCGTGGATCCCACCGGAGCCGGCGGCAGGCGGACATCGTTGCCGAGGTGAAGGCCTTGCTCGCGGACGGTGTGAAGGAAATCAACCTGATATCCCAGGATTCAACGTATTATGGTCTCGACCTGCGGGCGAACCACACGCGCGCGATTTCGTCGCCCGAAAAGTTCACGCAAGCGTCGAAAGCCCTCGCGGCCGACTCGACCACAATCTGCACGCTCATCCGGGAATTGAATGCGCTGCCCGGGGATTTCTGGATTCGCCTGCTGTACACGCATCCTGCGCATTGGACGGATGAGCTGATTCGCACAATCGCTGAATGCCCGAAGGTGGCGCGTTACGTGGATATTCCGCTGCAGCACATTCACGACAACATGCTCGAACGGATGCGTCGTGAGACGTCGCAGAAATATATCGAAGACCTCCTGGTGCGAATTCGCAATGGGATCCCCGGCATCGCTTTGCGGACGACTTTCATCGTGGGTTTTCCCGGGGAAACAGCGGAATGCTTCGAGACTCTTCTGGACTTCATGCGGCGGACGCGGTTCGAGCGGCTTGGAATTTTCGCCTATTCGCAGGAGGAAGGCACGCGGGCCGGCAGCATGGCGGGCCAGATTTCTGATCGGAACAAGCAAAAACGGCGGGATGCCGCAATGGCAGTGCAGCACGCGATCGCGTCAGAAGTATCGGAATCGTTTGTGGGCCGCACTGTGCGCGTGCTGGTCGAGGGCGAAGCCAGTGCGAAGGATCTCGCAGGAGCAAGGATCCAATCCTGGGAGCATGGTCTCATCCGGTCTGCGCCATCGACAGGTCTGCGTGGACGCTACCTTGTTGCTCGCGGCGAGGCGGACGCTCCTGACATCGACGGCCGCATTTACATTCGGGGCAAACTGCGGGTTGGGGATTTCGCGCAGGCAAGAATCATTGGCCATACGGATTACGACCTCATTGCGGAGCCTGCATAGAATCGGCTGGCACAACGGCCCTCTTCTGCTGATTATCGCCCGCAGCGCAATGCTTCCGCTGAGTGCGGTTGGAAGCCAGTAATACGAAATGAACCTGCCCAACAAGCTGACTGCCTCGCGGTTTTTGCTGACCGTCGCATTCCTCGTGGTCATCTTCTCGGGGATTCGCTTTCATGAAACCATCGCGCTGATCCTGTTTTGCGCAGCGGGCATCAGCGACTTCCTGGACGGGCAGCTCGCGCGCAAACATAACCTGATCACGAACTTCGGCATCCTGATGGATCCGCTCGCTGACAAGATCATGGTGTGTTCCGCGTTCATCGCATTTGTCGGTTTGAAATGGATGCCTGCCTGGATGGTGGTGATTGTGGTGGCCAGGGAATTGGCGATCACAGGATTAAGACTGCTTGCGGCATCCAAGAATGTTGTCCTGGCCGCCGAAGGTTACGGGAAGCACAAAACCATCTCGCAAATTGTTGCCATCATTGCAGTGTTCGTGCTGATGGCCTATCCGGATTGGGGGCGCCCGGGGGCACTGGTGTTTGGCTGGACATTGATGAACGGGCTTCCTTGGGTCTGGTGGTTTGCCGAAGCGGCGAAGTGGATCGCGGTGGTGCTGACGTTCGTATCGGGATGGCTTTATCTTTGGAAGAACCGCGAGTTGTATCTCAACGACATGTGATATGGAGATGTGGGAATCGATTCTCGTTGGAGCTGTGCTTGCCGTTCTTGTGATTCGATGGCGGGCGGCCCGTTGACATGAATATCCAGCTGTGGATCGCGCAGGGTTTTGGAATTGGACGCATTCCCGTTGCGCCTGGCACGTTCGGCTCGGTTCTGGGGCTGCTCTGGTTCTGGCTGCTCCTTCTCCCTGGAAATCTCTGGGTTTTCCTGGCGGGAACCGCTGCCGGCCTCGTGCTCTCAATCTGGCTTTGCGGCGCCGGCGAGCAGGCTCTCAAGGAGACGGATCCAGGATCGATCGTCTTCGATGAAATCGCAGCGCTGCCGCTCTGTTTTCTGGGCTGGGTTCTCATTCTGTTTGTCCGCTCCGGCTCGATGCCAGAGGCCGCAACTTTTTTTTCGCGCCATGCGTGGTATTGGACGGCGGGTGTTTTTGGCCTCTTCCGGATTTTCGACGTTTGGAAACCGTGGCCTGTCCGGCAGAGCCAGAATCTCCCAGGCGGTCTGGGCGTGACGACCGATGACGCGTTGGCGGCGATTTACGTCAACGTGGTCGTGCTCGTGGTTTGGGCCGGTTGCCAGGCGTCTGGGAATCGCAGTTGACGTCAGCGGCGTGCGGGTGGCGCGGGGACGGGAAGGGTTTCTCCGCCGCCGGGCTGCCTCGGCTGGTAAAGGGCGGGAGAGGATCCCTGCGTCGGCTGACTCTGGCGCCGGCGCTGTGTGGAGGAAAGGATCAGCACCACGACTATGATGACCAGCAACACGCCTGCTGCGATCGCGCCTTTTCGGGGATCAATGCGCGAGAGCTGGAGCATCACGAAATCGAGCGAGCCTTTCTTTTGCTCGGTCAGCGGTGGCGGCTCGCTATGCTTCTCCGTTTTTCCGAGTTCCACGTCCAGAGCAGCCATTGTTTGCGGAACATCCAGTTTCAGGAGCGTGGAATACGTGCGAACGAAGCCACGGATATAAACCGGCGCGGAGAACACATCGAAGTTGCCCTCTTCAAGAGCCCTGATGTGGTCCGTCCGCATCTTCGTAATTTCAGCAACCTGATGGATCGTCAGATTTTGCGCTTCGCGTGCAGTGCGGAGCTTGTCAGCAACCGTGGACATGGCAGCCCCTATTAGCGGGATTGCAGCGCATTTTGCAATCACCGTTTGTCCGTGTAGGCCAAACACTGACACAGGAATCGGCCTCTCGCCGAATTCCCAATCGAGGGCCAAGGGCGAAGGTGAAGCGATGAAAACGCTGAGTGTTCTGCTCACTCTCGCCCTGCTTGCGGGAGCGCAAATGTTGGCATCCCGCCTGAAAGATCGCGGCGCGCTGCCGGCTTCTGCAAACAGCAGCGTCGCTGTGGCTCTGGCTCAGTCGCAAGACGGTTTCACGAGCGCCAACGGCATGAACACAGTCGCAACCAACCAAGTCCCATGAAGCTTCCAAGAAATGTCAAATTCCTCTCGGGAATCGTCCTCGTCCTGCTCGGCCTGGGCCTCCTAACCTACGCTGCCTTTCACAAGCCCGCCCGCGAAATAACGCGAGCCGAACTCGCCGGTTTTGTCGAGCGGGGCCAGATCACCAAGGGGCGCGCTGTGCCATCGCCCTTCGACGGCATTTACCGTGTGGAGGGTACCGCGACGGTGGACGGCAAGACCGAGAAGTTCTACGCCACGACGCATCTGGATGAGGCGGAAGCCAAGGCGTTGTTCGCGCAGAGCGCCATCACCATCGATATTCCCGGACAGGGCCGCGTCCAGTGGATCAATATCCTTTCGACCGTGATTATTGGCGGGCTCGTCATCACGTTGATTGTTTACCAGACGGGAATCGGCAAAGCGAAGAGCTCGCAGGTGAAGGATCGCCCCAACATTTTTTTCAAGGACGTTGCAGGGATCGAAGAGGCGAAGGCCGAGGTGCAGGAGGTGGTCGACTTTCTTCGCAACCCGAAAAAATACGAAAAGCTCGGTGGCAACCTGCCGAAGGGCGTCCTCCTCATTGGGCCTCCCGGAACAGGCAAAACGATGCTTGCCAAGGCCATCGCGTGTGAGGCTAACGCGAGTTTTTTCAGCGCGCACGGCAGCGATTTCAACGAGGTGTTCGTGGGTGTGGGCGCCAAGCGCGTGCGGCAGTTGTTCCGCCAGGCGGCCAAGTGCAAGCCCGCGATTATTTTCATCGATGAAATCGATTGTGTCGGAAAGAACCGGAAGTTCGATACGAACGGCGAGCATCAGCAAACGATCAACGCATTATTGGCGTCGATGGACGGATTCCAGAGCAGCCAGGGCATTGTTGTCGTGGCTGCGACCAACCGCGCCGAGGACCTTGATGATGCGCTGACGCGGCCCGGGCGGTTCGATCGCAAGGTGTTCGTGCCGTATCCGGACATGAAAGGCCGCCGGGCCATCCTGAAGACGCATGCCAGCGGCAAGCCCATCAACGACGAACAGGCGCTGGATTTGATTGCCCAGACGACGCCCGGAATGTCGGGAGCCGACCTTGCGAACCTCATCAACGAAGCTGCGATTCTTTGTGCGCAGCAGAATGCCGCGACCATCACTCTGGCGGAATTGGAATCGGCGCGCGACAAGGTTCGATTCGGCAAGGAACGGAAGTCGATGGTGTTGAAACAGAGCGAGCGCGAGATGGTCGCTTATCACGAGGCCGGGCACACCATCATTCACCTCAACACATCCCTTCTGCCACCGCTTTACAAGGTGAGCATTGTGCCCCGCGGACAGGCGCTCGGAGTCACGACGTTGCTGCCGGATGAGGACCAGAATTTGCAGAGCAAGCATTTCCTGCTCGAAGAACTGCTGGTGCTGATGGGGGGGCGCGCAGCCGAAAAAACATTTTTCGGTTCGACGACAAACGGGGCAGCCGGCGATCTGGATATGTCACGGCGAATCGCGCGAAACATGATTCACAATTGGGGGATGGGCGAACGTCTCTATTATGAACCCGAGAAGCAGGATGCTGAAATCGAGATTAATCGTTT